>CAISOH010000429.1 GCA_903887005.1 uncultured Bacteroidota bacterium
GAAACTCGGACTGGTCAGCCTGCTTGACAAACTTTTAGACTATAAGAAAACAGTAACTAATGGAACCGCTGTATACGGAACCGTACGTACAGTGGTGTGAGAGGACAGGTAGCGAAACAAACGCTACCTTCCTACTCGATTTTAATTGAGGAAATTCCATTGATTGGGAAATTCAGTTGAATGCTATTTGTTGGGCTTGAAATGATGCTTATATCTACTATCTCCCTTATTTGATAGTTTATTTATAAATCAGTTTAGTTGATACCGCAATTCTGTTCCACGAATTGATTACTATAATCAATATAACTATTTGAGCAAAGCCTACAAAGTAATCAATGATCACTTCTGATGCAATCATTATGAAAGAAAAAGAATTTTATAGGGTATGCTTTGTTAGTTTTGCAATCATAGTATTTGATGCGCTATCGGCATACATGCCATATGCATTTAACAACAGACCTTTTACCTGGTATTTAGACGATGATACCGCAAATAATATCATTTCATCACCAGGATCGGTTTCTCCTTCAAACCGGAAAACCTTGTCAATCTCAAATTCTTCGGGAGATAATTCCGTATTATAATGTTCACAAAACAGACACTCCCCTTTTAAGTTAAAATCAAGTGTATAGCCTTCTTTTTTCAGTGCAGCTACTGCTTGTGTAACTGTTTCAAAATAGTTTTCCATAATTACCCCATTAAATAAGCAATACCATTATTTACCGATACACAAAGATCACTGACTTTCTTTTCTTTGAATAAGTTTTCTATTATCTCTCTGCCTTCTTTATATTGAAAATGGATGGGGCATGGGTGTTTTTCTGAGCATTTACTTAATCCTAATCCACATTCTTTAAAGACCTGCTTTCCATCTACGGCTTCAACAATATTTATTATTGGCTGGCTCCATTGTTGTTTGTTTATATAGAAACCACCGGTCGGTCCTTTCAGGCTTTTAATAATATCCTGTTTCACTAATGCCTGTAAAACTTTCCCAACGGTATGTTCGCTGGCTTCTATATGCTCTGCTATATCCTTTATGGCAGATTTTTCTCCTGTTTCATATTTTGATGAAAGGAAAATAACGGCTTTAACAGCGGTTTTACAAGTATTACTAAGCATAATTTAACTGTTTAAAAATTCTTTCCCTTCTTCTGATATCCTTTTATGATTCCATGGCGGTTCAAATACTAAATTGACCTGAACTGAGTAATCTTTGAAGGTTTCATTCATCATTTTAGTTACGTCTCCAACAATTGATTCACCCATCGGGCAAAATTGAGTTGTCAGGGTCATATCAACCTTGATAATTTTCTCTTCATCAAAGAACTCAATTTTATAAATCAATCCTAAATCTACAACATTAAGCCCTATTTCAGGGTCATAAACTGATGTCAGATTATTTAGTGCCAGGATACATTGAAGATTATTGTTCGTGATAACATTCATTATATTTTCGATCATACTATTTTTGGTTTATGCATAATAACAATATAAACATTCAAACAATATAGTAATGAAGACAACAACAAACAAGCCGCCCCTGTTTTCAATAATATACCCGACAGTATTACAAGGCCAGGAGCAAATAAGACAAAGCCAATTAAATATAGTATAGTCATCCAGCGAAAAATATTCTCATTAAACAAATCTTTTGGGCTTGGTGTTTTACCGGCGCTTGCCCGCTTATGATACACTTTATTCCATACTATAAATGGTAAAGTCTTAAAGGTCATTCCAAAAATGATTGCGGTGAGCCATCCAAAAAAAATACAAAAGCCATAAAGCAGGACTATATTATTTTTCGCATTATTCAAAAGAGAAAATGTAAGCATATCAATTATGCTAATAATTGGAAGTAACATCATGAATACAGACAACAATGAAACTTTCATTTGCTCATCTATTTTCCTCCGAATCCTTTGTTTATAAGCATTAAAACAGTATAGAATAAACAGCAGGATACCTGAAAAAACCAGGATCATAAATATTGGTAAAATAAGTTTTGATTCACCAAATATTTCGTTTGAAATAAATCCCAGCAATCCCATATTAATGCAAGCAAATACCAGCCATAATAGTTTGTTATTAGTGTATTTCGAAATCAGGAATAAGGGTATTAACCGGGAAGCTACTCCCAACACCAGCAATAAAAACCACCCAACTATTCCCATATGCGCATGTAGTGCAAGATAGCCGGGAGAAGCGTTTTTCAATATTGGATAGTTAAAGTTATACACCAATGTCAAACCAAACAATGTTGTCAGTAATAACCAGGTAGTTGCCGTTAATATAAACACAGCCGGCACATTCCGGCTTTTGCTTTTTTGCATACTCATAGTTAAGTTCACTATGTAAAACAACACACCCATATTTATAGCAATTCCCCCGGTCTGCGCAGGCCATCCCATATTAAACGTATAAAAGCCATAAACCAGTAAAGGGATGCCAATACCTGCACATAGGAACGATATATAAGCCAATACATTGCTATAAAGCTTGCCTTCGACCAATACCGGTACTAATTGATGGCTGGCGCCCAGGATAATCATTGTCCCCCACCCTAATGCAAGCGTATGAGTAAGCGCTAATGTTTTGGGATTAAAATAATGTTGGTTAAATACGTCAGTTGAAGTCAACAATAGTACACAGGCAAAAAAGAATGAAATAGCTGCATAAATATAAAATGGCAGCACTGCTTTGTAAGAAGTAGTTTTTTGTAAGGCGATATTTCCGGTAGCTGCAATCATTCTTTTTATAACACCTCCCCTCCTGTTTTCAGGTGCCTGCAAAGGCACGAGCGATTGCTCTTGTGTGTGGTTAGGATTTGAAAATTAAAAGATATACTTCATTATCACTTTGTTCCTTTATCCGGTAATCAAATCCCCGTTCATTTAACTCAGGCAGAAGAAATACAGGAATGCGTTTATGATGAACTAATAAAGCATGATCACTTGAAAGCTTGTCTAATTCCGCCAGTATGGTCATCATTGGCTGAGGCATTTCCAGATGCCGTACATCTACCTTTTCTATGCTGCCATCATACTGTTTTAATATTTCATCCCAATCATTGCTACTTGCTGGCTTTTGATCATTGGGTATCTCTGTAAAGCCTGACTCCCCTTTATAGAAATAGGTTTCTACTATGCCCCCACCAATATTGTCAGCAAACGATTCATACCCTTGCTTCTTCAAAAGAGACATTAATGGCGTAGGTTCAAAAGTGTTGATTATTTTAAGAACCTGTCCAGGGAGTAATAATTTTATTTTTTCAAGGATAGCTTTCAGAGGATCTGTGTTTGAATCAAGAATAGGCCTGACGTCAAATGAAATTATCTTCTCTGGTTCAATATTTTCAAGAAACGGAGGAAATTCTTTATTTGTGGGGTTAGCATCAGGAAAAGCCTGTTCCATTTCAAAACCTAAAGGTTTCAGCTTTGTAAAAAAATCTTCCGGTTGACAACCCCCGATTTTTGAAGCCTGTAAAATAGAAGTCCGGCCCGCCATCAGCTTGCGGAGAAGCGGATTCCGGAGCTTTTCAAATTTTGGATTTACCGCAATTAAGGCTTCCAGCGCATCAGGATTTGATTTCAATATAGCGGCTATCTTAGTATTTTCATTTATAGTCATAATCATTCAAAATATTGTGAATAAAAGTTAATATGCTTTCCGATTTGATGAAATATTGAATTGGCCTTTTCATTTGCTGATGATTTTTTAAATCTTTTACCTTTTCTATCTATAGCTCCCATCTATTCATGCAAGGCCTCATGGTCTGATCCTATCATCGTACACTCTTTCACCATTTTATTTAACCCATCTTCCAGTTTATCTGCAGTTTGTTTGTAATCTTCTGTATTTACCTTTTTTACGTTAGTAAGAATATCCTTCAATAACCGATATTCAGGTTGGTGACAGAATCGGCTTCCCATTTTTTCCTTGGCTTGTACCTCCTTACAGATCATCAAACGCCCTGAAGATAGTAAGATGTTTCAAACGTCGCTCTAATGTTGTTACGTTTAAAAAATTGTCTTGTGTCGCTTGCATATAAACTAATTTTAAAAGTTATTGATAACGCAAATGTACACACAATTTTTATTAAAAGTATAGAAGTGCTTTAATACTTTTAATAAAATAATCTTTTTACTTTATACTGACAATTGTTGACTTTTCAAGAGAAGAATTATAATATTTACTAGTAATGTGTTTATGAGTGACCTTATTTTACCTGATGACCACGGCTTTGATATGGATGACCTATTATGGGATGATCTTTCCAATCTCATGTAACTCCTCGAAATAGCCTGGGAAGAAATAAAAGAAAATAATGCAGGGAACCGTATCCTAAAAAAAACGAAATGAGCATAAATTTCAACCTCTACAGCTACGTTTTATGCAATAATCAAAAACTATCATTTTTCTTCTGCCAGTAAAAAAATACCATATAACTAATTTGTAGCATTAAAAAAGAATGCTTAGCTTTATTTACTTTTCTCTACATCTAACCTTTGATATCAAATGCCAAAGCATGAATGACCAGGAGTTATTGGATTATTATTCTTCCTTTTGTGAACAAGCTATCTGGTTACAGAAGATCATGCATGCAAATACTAAGGAGGTAATTACTATCAAGGAAATTGCCGGAATGCTTATTGCAGAACGCAAGAGAATATTGTCACATTTTCCGCGTGAAAAGAGAATGCGGTTAAAGCGGGAGTTTAATAAAATAGCAACAAGCTATTATTCTAAAGTCTCACATTGGTCTAAGGAACAGAAAATAACTATTGATTTGGTATAACAATTGCCATATTGTTTTTATCCATTATCACAGAAGGTATCTGAAACCAAAATATATTTCAATCATAATTCCCTTCACTGTGAAGTACGAAGCCGCCAAATTCCAAATTCCATTTAAAATAACTCCCTGATTTTTCCTAATTTCGCACTCCGTTTTGAATTTTTACTTTTGAATTTTGAATTTACCATATGTTCGATAATCTGAGTGAGCGGCTCGAGTCCGCATTTAAGCAGCTAAAAGGTGAAGGCCGTATTAATGAAATAAACGTTGCCTCAACAGTTAAAGAGATTCGCCGTGCGCTGGTGGATGCGGATGTGAACTATAAGATAGCCAAGGAATTTACCGATAAAATACTGGAAAAGGCCAAGGGTGAAAAAGTAATCACATCAGTGAGCCCCGGCCAACTGATGGTGAAAATAGTGAAGGACCAGCTGGCTGAGTTGATGGGAGGCAGGGAAGAAGAGCTGAGCCTTACCGGGAAACCAACAGTAATACTGATTGCCGGCCTGCAGGGGTCTGGTAAAACAACTTTTTCCGGTAAACTGGCTAATTTCCTGAAAAGCAAGAAAGGGCGTAATCCATTACTGGTGGCTGCCGACATTTATCGCCCGGCTGCTATGGAGCAGTTGCGTGTGCTTGGCGAGCAGATAAAAGTGCCTGTTTATATAGAACTGGAAAATAAGAGTGCCGTTGACATTGCGCAAAACGCCATAGCGCAGGCAAAGCGCGATGGAAACAGCGTAGTGATCATAGATACTGCAGGCCGCCTGGCTATTGACGAAATGATGATGCAGGAGGTGGCCAACATCAAGGCTGCCGTAAACCCTCAGGAAATACTGTTTGTGGTTGACTCCATGACAGGCCAGGATGCAGTAAACACTGCCAAGGCTTTCAACGAACGTCTCGACTTCACGGGCGTGGTGCTTACCAAACTCGATGGTGATACAAGGGGTGGTGCTGCATTGTCTATCAAATATACCGTAGATAAGCCCATTAAGTTTGTGAGCATGGGAGAAAAGCTGGACGCACTGGATGTTTTTTATCCTGAGCGTATGGCCCAGCGTATCCTCGGCATGGGTGATATTACCACCCTCGTAGAGCGCGCCCAGGCACAGTATGACGAGGTGCAGGCAAAGAAATTAGAGAAAAAGATACGCGCCAATAAATTTGATTTTGAGGATTTCAAGGAGCAACTGGGCCAGATAAAGAAGATGGGTAACATCAAAGACCTGCTTGCAATGATACCCGGCGTTGGAAAAGCCATAAAGGAAATAGACATCTCTGAAGATGCTTTCAAGGGTATTGAAGCCATGATCAACTCCATGACTCCTTTTGAACGCAGCAATCCCGAAGTAATAGACGGAAGCCGCCGTAAGCGGATAGCGAAGGGGTGCGGAAAGGATATAAACGAAGTCAATGCCTTTATGAAGCAGTTTGATCAGATGAAGCAAATGATGGGCCAGATGAACAAAATGAAAGGCCCGGGTATGCCAGGCATGATGCCGGGAAGGAGGTAGTTGGGTAAAGGGGTAAAAAGTTAACTCGTTAAAAGAGTCATTTTAGAATTCAGACTTGATCTCTGTTACATTTTTGAATAGCCGCCAAATCACAGCCAATACTTTTTCATGAGGTCTGATACCCATTCCGGCTGCCTGATTTCTTTGGCAGGCTCAAACTCTTTAAATACAGGCTTTATATCCAGTATGGGCGTACCATCTATAGCATCAAGGCCTTTTACAATGATGGTTCTTTCATGGTGTGCTAATAATTCAACAGTACACAAGCCTGTTTTATTTGGCCGGTCTTTTTTGCGCTGGCAAAATATACCCATTACCGGGTAATCAGGATTATCTCTTGGCCTGCCTGAAAAAACCATATTGATATCATCCGCTTTGTCGAAATAATAAATGATCTCTAAATGCGAGAATTGTTCAATATTATTAAATGCCTCTGTTGGGATATGCGCTTCAAGAACAATGCTTGTAATTACACTGTCCCAATAGTCATCAGTGGCTTCTGTACGTGAATTATGGGTGGTAGCTATTTGGGTTAATGTAATTTCCATTTTAAACCATTTAATACTCAAATATAATTATACTTGACAAAGGATAAATAACGAATTAAGGATTAGGAAGCTCTATATAGTGAACATTAGGGATAATACTACTTTCCAGGTCGCCCTGAATATTGTCAACTAAAAAAATATGTGCAGGTCTATTTCGTGATTCAAAAAGATGAGGTTGCTCAATGTATGTCTTGATATAATAATCGTTCCCAAATTTTACATCAATATTTATGAAATTATCCGTGTTTTTCAGAACAATTTTATAGATACCTTCTTTTGTTATTTTATAAACATATTTAGGACTCGCGCATTTCTATTGAAATACTGTCATTAATAATAATACCATTATTTATTAAACCACTATTTGTATAATTATAACCGGGACGATAAATGATCAGGTAACTACATTTCCCATTTTCAAATTTCTTATTTTTTTCTGTCATAAGTACGTTTTTAAAAGAATCAAAATTTGCAACGAAATATGCTTGTCCAGAGATAATGTAACAATTGTTCTCAAACGGATCAAATATATCAGTTATTCTAAAAACATTACCATTATTCTCATAGACCGCTGATAAGATGTTATCCATTTGTTTATTAAAACTACCTGCCTTATGATAATTGATTCTTTTTGCATTTACTTTTGCCATATATTGCAAACTCCCGCCAATGGGATATCCATAAGGTAGTAAGAGCGTTTCATTTGAAGTATCAATACCAAGTTTTGGGCGTTTGTGTTTACCGCTAACGAACTTATAAGAAATGCCGCAACTTATTATCCCTTTATATCCGAAACCAAATTCAATAAACTTAGCAAAATCCCCCCCGGACCTAAAACCAATTGGCGTAATCTGTGTATTAAAATGGCTGAAATCAACAGTTGTATTTTTACGAGGAAACATACTGGATGGAGTACCATAAAAATAATTTTGTGCAGAAATGTTATCGAAGAAATTTATGGTAATCTTTGAACTGGTGTAACCTGCGCCAAAATAACCATATACTTTATATTTATATTCAGTTCGATAGGCTACCTGAATCTCTGCTGCACCGGTATAAACCTCTCTCTTATAATAGCCCGAAGGACCATAACCATTATTTCCCATATATCCCATAACCCCATCTCTCCCATAAGACAAATCACCCTTTTGATTATCTAAACCAATTGTAATCCCCATAGATACTATTTTTGAAAAATAATGCCTGTAAGTAAGGAAAGCTGCTCCGGAGATTGAGTATGGAAAAGACATAAAATTTGCAGCATTTGTCGTATTGCCAAAAACTCCAGCAAACTGGTCGTAAGAAAGTAAACCATCGCTTACATAAAACTCATTGGTTCCCAAATTGGATAATTGGGCAGAAGCTGGTACAATAAATACAAAATTGAATAAAATCAGGATTGACAGATAATAAATTCTCACAATAATATTTTCAGAATATACACCACAAATCGTGCCAGATTTTAATACTTACTATTCATTATGGGACATCTGTCCTCTAAATTTTTTATTCACCATTGACTATCTCCGGTACCACAAATTCCTTATTCAGTTCATCTATGAAAGCAAGTATTTCTTTCCTGCCAAGGAACTTAACGGCGCTGGTGATAAAGCTGCGGGGTATAAACTCCCATTCTTTTTTCATGGCTTCTATAAACTGGCGGGCATGTTTTGAAGCCTCACGTTGAGAACTTTTGTCAGCCTTGGTAAATACAACGTTGAAGGGTACGCCCCACCCTCCCAGTTTACGTAGAAACTCCAGGTCTAAGTTTTGTGGTTCATGGCGGCTGTCAATGAGCACAAAAACGGTAACCAGGTTAATACGCTGCTGCAGATAATTGGCTATCATCTTTTCCCATGTGGCACGTGTGCTTTGCGATACCTTGGCAAATCCATATCCCGGCAGATCCACAATGTAGAAGGAGTTATTGATGAGAAAGTGGTTGATAAGCTGGGTTTTACCGGGCGTATTCGATGTTTTGGCCAGTTTGCTCTGGTTGGTAAGCATATTTATCAACGACGATTTGCCCACATTAGAGCGGCCTATAAAGGCATACTCCGCCCTGTCGGGTTTGGGACAACCCGCTACATTGGGGCTGCTGATTATATATTTTGCCGTGGTTATGTCCATGCTTGAAAAAGAGTATTATAAATTCCCCGCTAAGGCGTAAAGCCGCAAAGGAAATTGTTAAAAATAATCGTACTATATATACTTTAAGGCCGCAAAGTTCAATTTAAAATCACTTCAACTGATTATGTTTTATTGTCCAAATTACACCTTTTTTGACTTTTGATTTTTGACTTTTGACTTTAAGAGTACTTTTGCACCAATGCAAACTGTACCTGATAATAACCCGGCAGCTAAAATAGTACCGGATACAGCGTCAAATTTAAGCAAGAAAGCGCAAGTTGCCGACATGTTCAATAATATAGCCGGACGTTACGACTTTCTTAATCACTTTTTATCCATGGGGATTGACAAGGGTTGGCGTAAAATAGCCATAGCCGAAGTAGCCCAAATGAAGCCGCAAACCATATTGGACGTAGCCACCGGTACCGGCGATATGGCCATTGCCGCTGCAGCCTTACAACCAAAAAAAATAACAGGTGTGGACATTGCCGACCAAATGCTGGAAGTAGGCAAAAAGAAAATAATAGCTCAAAACCTTCAGCAAACAATAACCCTGCAAACTGGAGACAGCGAGTCTATGCCATTTAAAACAGGCGAATATGATGTAGTCATGTGCGCCTATGGCGTCCGTAACTTTGAGCACCTGGAAAAAGGCCTCACAGAAATGTGTCGTGTAATTCGTCCCGGCGGCAAAGTAGTGATACTTGAATTCTCACACCCTTCCGGATTCCCCATAAAGCAGCTATATAAGTTCTATTTCAGATACATACTACCCACGCTTGGCAAGCTCGTATCTAAGCATAGCAGGGCATATACCTACCTGCCTGAGTCTGTAAATGCATTCCCTGAAGGAAAGAGATTTTGCGAAATACTTACACAATGCGGCTTTAAAGAAGCAAAAGCAAGGCCACTGACTTTTGGGATAACTACGCTTTATACGGCTTTTAAATAAGTATATAAAGTCAAAAGTTAAAAGTTAGAACCAAAAAGTGATAACGTAGAGTATGAATTATAGATTTTAATATGATTTTATTCTCCAGTATAAAGAACATAAAAGATCAAAGAGATTATATAGCGCATGGAAAACGATTCGGCCAACTACATGAATTTGAAATGACTTTAAGAGAGAACGCTATGATTCTGGATAACATTATTTCGGAGATTGAAAAAACTGACATTTTATAATCATTTTGCATATACATCCCCCTCCCCCAAAAAAAAGAACCGTATCCCCGTTTGGACTAAAGATAATTTCATAAATGTATAAACCCAACCTCTGCACCACCCTCAAATGCCTGCTTTATCCGTTCCGGGTGGGTATCTGTCAGTATCACCTGCCCGAAGCCTTCACCTCTGATGATGCGCAGCAGGGCTTCCATCCGTTTCTGGTCGAGCTTTTCAAAGATATCATCAAGAAGGAGTATGGGCAAATGTCCCTGCGACTTGCTTAGGTAAGCATATTGCGCCAGCTTTAGGGCAAATAAAAAGCTTTTCTTTTGCCCCTGTGAGCCAAACTGCTTTAATTGCATATCATTCAGCCTGAAATCCCAGTCATCTTTATGGATACCTCTTAATGTCCGCTGGTAGCGCAGATCATGTTGCAGGTTTTGCTCCAGCCAATCTAACAGCGGTTTCTGCAATAGATCGCTTGTATAGGTTACCTGTATCGCCTCCATACCCTCCGACAACAGGTGATAGAAATTATTGAGCAATGGTAAAAAATGATGCAAAAAGGTTGTGCGCTGCTCAAATATATAAGCAGCGTCTTCAGCCAGTTCCGCATTATAGTATTCCAGTTCGGTATTATTAGTGGCAGGATTATACGCCTGCATTTTCAACCAGGCATTTCGCTGTAGTAATACCCGCTGATAATGCATTAGTTTTTCCAAATAGGTTTTATCCACCTGGCTGAGAATGCCATCCACCCATTTTCTTCTGAGTTCGCTGCCTCCGTTTATGAGTTCAGTATCATCAGGGGCAATCATTACAGCAGAATAAACCCCTATATGATCAGTTATTTTTTCGTATTCTACTTCATTTTTAAATATTTCTTTTTTACCTGCTTTCCATTTGCAACTGATTATTTCCTCATTGCCTGAACGGTTAAAAATCCCGGTTACCCGAAACCCGTCAAACCCGTTTTGTACGCTGTTTTGCTGGTATGCGCTGAAGTAGCTCTTCGTATAACAAAGATAATATACGGCATCCAGGAGGTTGGTTTTACCGCTCCCGTTCGGGCCTGTAATACAGGTTACTGAAGCCGGAAAAGAATAACCCGCTGAGGAATAATTTCGATATTGGAGTAACGATATTTTATTAATACTGTTCAAAGGAGCGATTGGAAACAAAAGTTTTTATAAATTCGCACAAATTTAAACAATAGTGCAGACTCCGTTCGGGAAAGAAATTTATTTGTATTGGTATGAGATCATGTTATTGATTCGCCGTTTTGAAGAAAAGGCGGGACAACTATATGGTATGCAGAAAATACGCGGGTTTTGTCACTTATACATTGGGCAGGAGGCAATAGCGGCCGGCGCTATGACTGCAATGCGCGATGATGATAACCTCATCACCGCTTACCGCGACCACGGGCTTGCGATAGCGAAAGGCATCACTGCCAAGGCATGTATGGCCGAATTGTTTGGCAAGGCAACCGGTTGCACAAAGGGCAAAGGTGGCAGTATGCACTTTTTCTCTAAGGAAAAAAGATTTTTCGGTGGGCATGGCATTGTTGGCGGACAGATTGGTTTAGGCGCAGGAATAGCGTTTGCAGAGCAATACCAGGGCACAGACAGGGCTACAATATGCCTGTTCGGAGATGGTGCGGCAAGGCAGGGAATGCTGAATGAAACATTCAATATGGCGGTGTTGTGGCAGTTGCCAATCGTTTTTATCTGCGAGAATAACCATTATGCAATGGGTACTTCGGTAGAACGCACCTCGAAAGTTCTGGATATATACCGCATGGCCGATGCTTATGATATGCCCGGCGATAGTGTGGACGGAATGAGTTGCGAAGAAGTGCATAAAGGCGTGGAACGAGCTGTGCGCAGGGCTCGGGAAGGTGGCGGACCTACATTTTTAGAAATAAAAACATACCGTTACCGCGGCCACTCTATGAGCGACCCGGCTAAATACAGGACTAAGGAAGAACTGGATGAGTATAAAGATAAAGACCCCATAAACCAGGTATTGAAGACCATTACCGATAATAACTGGCTGACGGAAGAGCAAATAGGACAGATAAACGAAAAAGTGAAAATGGAAGTGGATGAAGCCGTACAGTTTGCCGAAGAAAGCCCATTACCGGATGATAGTGAATTGTATAAAGATATTTATACAGAGCAGGATTACCCATTTATTATGGATTAAACCCTAATCTTACGCCCCACAGGCTTAGGTTTAAAGGGAATTCTCTTATATTTGTAAAGATTTTGAAACTATTTAATTCTAATAAACATAAAATCAAGTCAATAACTCATTAAGCAATTATGGCAAATAAAATAAGAACCCAACCGGTAAGAGAGAAACAGTATAAAGACGAAGAAATTAACCCGTTGACCATCGGCAAAGTCGAGGCATTTTACGAAACCAACAAAAAGAAAATAAGCACTATTTCTACTGTTGTCCTGGGTGCGATTGTACTCTTTTTAGCTTATACGAAACTGTATAAAGGCCCGGCTGAAGAAAAAGCAGCTACTGCCCTGTCCTATTCCCAACGCTATTTCGAAGGCGATTCATTAAATCTGGCGCTTAACGGCGATGGTAAAAATTTAGGGTTTACTAAGATTGCGAAAAAATTCAGTGGCACTGCTGCCGGCAATCTGGCACTGTATTATGAAGGTATTTGCTATCTGAAAATGGGAGATTTTGCCAATGCTATTAAGTCGCTAAAGGATTTTAACGGTAAGGGTACATTGGTGGCATCTATGGCTTATGGAGCTATGGGAGAGGCTTATATGGAAAGCGGCGATAACGCCAAAGCCATAGAGAGTTTCAAAAAAGCTACGGCTGATAAGGACGATGCATTAGTTACGCCTATGTATTTATATCATTTAGGAATTGCATACGAAGCCGGAGGTAAAACCAGCGAAGCCAAGGATGCCTTTAAGCGTATCCGCGATGAATATCCCAAAAGCCTTCATGCCCGGGATATTGATAAAGAACTTGCCCGTCTGGGAGAATTGAATTAATAATCTTCCTTTTAATATTATTCCCCTTTTTGCCTTTCAGGCGAGAAGGGGATTTTTTTGGGAATTCATTACTATACAACGATTAAAGAATACTAATGCGTCAGGCAATAATAAAGGTATGGTTGTTTCACAATATCGTAAACCTTCCATCCTCTTCAAAAACATACTTAGAGTTTATTGTTTTGTAGAGATATACATTATCGCCTTTATTAACTGAATTGTAAATATCCTCATCTATTTCGTGAAACAAATATTCCGGATCATCCAGGGTCAGATAATATTGATTTGTCAATGGAAAATATTGTTTTTTCACAACAGCATAAGGTATCTTTTCTTTTATACCGGATTTAATGTCATGCCTGAAAGGAAGCACTCTTGTAAATAGGAAAAACAGGCCAGTTGACATCATGACTGTTTCAAGAAAACAAAGAAAGATTAACCTGTTAGAAATGACCAAAATTGTCATTATTTTTTTAAAACTCATTAAAAAAATTTCATTTCCGAAGCCATTTAATGATATAAAGAGTACCATTACGAACAGAATGATATAGACTATCAGCAAAAATCTCCTGCGGGAATCATAAATAGTAAATAACATTTCTTTATCATCATCAGTCAGGGGAACATGTTCATATAAAGGTGGTGGTGGCATAAACAAAATAAATACTATAAAAGTAATATTATTTCTTATCCAGTCTAAATGTCACTATTTTTATTAATAGCGCTACCCCAAAATTTCGTTACCTGCGCAGCTGCAAAATTCATATCAAGGTCGTTCATGCATTTGAAATGCCCTTGGGGACACTTTTTATATCCAAGTTTGCTGCATGGATGGCAACCCAATTGTTTATTTTCCATGATAACAGACAGGGGAGCAATCCGGTCTTTTAAATTATTATCACCATAATAAGGAAACATACCCATATCAGGCGATGTATTGCCCCATAAAGAAATAACCGGTTTCTGAAACGCCGCTGCAATATGCATTAGCCCGGTATCATTGCTGACGATCACACGGGCGTGTTTTACTAATTCCGCAGACTCATTAATATTAAATTTGCCGCAGGAGTTATAAATTTTTACAGGATCCAGAGCGGCTATTTCATTGCCAAAGTCCCTGTCTTCCGGGCCGCCCAGCAATATTACCGGATAAGGCAACACCTCACAGAATTTCTTCCATTGGGCGACAGGTAATTTCTTGGTATTATAAGACCCTCCGATTACGCAGCCTGCATAACCACCCCAATGGCTCATTGGTATATCCTGATTACCCAGCTTCTTATCACCGGGTAAATAATAATCAAGCCCCTTTCCGTCATTATGGACATTTAAAGGCCGTATGGCCTCAAAGTATCTTTCCACAATACTTTTATCAGGCATCCTGTCAATCTTGAAATTGGTCAGCAGCCATTTCTCAAAATTAAGCTTGTCGAAAGAATAGCTTACTACTTTGAGCGCACGTTTTACACGCAGGGTGCGGAGGTTATTATGAAGGTCTATAACACAATCGAACTTTTCTTTTTTTAACTCTTTTATCAGAGGCTTAAGGTAATCATGCAGGTAGTGTATGCGGTCAATGTATGGATTATTAATGAGCAAAGTACCGTAAGCAGACTTCGTGAGGTAATGCACTTCCATATCCGGTTGTTGCTGTTTCAGACATCGGACTACAGGAGTGGTAAGTACTATGTCACCAATAGAAGAAAAACGTATTACCAGCACCTTCATTTTTACAAAAAGTTAATTGGGCAATTAGTTAAAGGGGTGTTTGGTTAAAAGGTTAATTAGTTAAAGGGTTTATTCGTCATTAATTGATAGAAAAATAAGTTTAAGAGGTACTTAGTTTGATAAAAAAGCTTATGATTAAATCAGGTAATGGGGTTATTTAATGTATCTGCTGACAGGCAACATTTTAACCTGTTATCTTTTTAGCCAATTAATCCTTTAGCTTTTTTAATTAGCGGCATAAGACAACTCGCACCATGCTTTATTGTCCGTTACGCCAAGTTCTTCCTTTGCAGCGCTGCTGATGCCAATGATACTGTTAGCATACAATTTTGTATCAGGTAACGGCCCCAGTACTCTTGCATAAATGAATTTTCCGTTGCCCGGATTAAATACTTTAATTATAGTGCCGCGTGGCGTAGCATTATGAAAGGCTACATAAACATTATTCTTTACCGATTTATCAAAGAATACTGCCGTACCTTTTTCAGTCAGCACATTCATTCCATTATTCGTTTGCCTGTAATATGCCTCATCAAGCCCGCCGGATGAATGTTTAACTGTGTCTGCAACCGATACTCTTTTGGCGGAAGGATATGCTAAAAAACTGGCAGGATACATAGAATCAAGGGCCATCACTTTTACCCATCCAATAAATAAAACCTGACCAATTGTAAGTGTATTCCCTTTGAGGCCATTCCATTTCCTCATGTCAACCTTTGTAACGCCTGCATAAGTACTAATAATGCCTATATCATCTTTGGGGCCTACATGATAATATAACTCACGCAGGTTTGAATTATCCATTGATTGTTTATTAATAAAATAATTCGCCTTAGTTACCGGGATATTTATGACTGAACCGGGCGCTAATTTTTTGATAATTTCATATTCATTCGCAAATTCCAGTTCTTCATTTGATATGTAAAACCTTAGCGCCAGCATATGCACGGTTTCCCTTGGTTTTACAGTATATTTAATCGCCCAGATAGTCTCTTTGCGTATGGCAAACAAAGTGTCTGTTGTCTGTGATTTAACATCCAGACAAAACATAATGAATAATATTATCGCTAAATATCTCCGCATACTACTTTGAAATTTAATCCGAAAAGTACAACAATTATGTCCAAAATTTAAACATTCATGCGATGTTAAATTAATGTTTGATCATTACTATGCTTTATTTCACAAATTTTTGTGATTCAAAGGTGGTTTAATAGAAAGAATTGAACCGGTTTCAACCCGTCACCAGTCGGTATCCGTGATCTCCATACGTATGCGCCAATGCTTTGGCAGGTAGTTATTCACACGGTTTCCCAATGATTTTACCCAACCTAATCCCAGTCCGTTATACCTTATTATTTGCCAGCCTTTGTCCATTTCCGGAATACCCAAATCTTCTCTTTTTAGAAAACGCAAAGCCTGATCTTTATTTACAGGAATACATGGCAGGTTATCGCTTGCATCAATACTTAAAGCCACATCATGCGCCGGCAGCCAGTCCTTTGCCGCAGGTAGTCCAAGCTTCAATCCTGTTTTTCTGAGATAAACCACCTTCTGCAACGCCATCCAATCCGCTTCATGTTCCGGGCGCATGGCGCTGAAATTTTCTTTATCGGTTTGAATAAACAGCACATCCGGATCCCGTAACAAATACCCCGCCTGCAACTGTATTTTCTTATCGTGTGCTGATTTAAACCTTGGGAAATAGGGTGTTTCAGGCGCTTCTTTTTTTTGCAATGCGGCAATGAAAAATCCTTCGCCCTTTACCTTTCCGGGGAAAAACCGATAGCCGGTCATTCCTTTTTCCGGAGAAGCAACTGTGGCTATCCCCCACTCTTCTTTTATTTCCACAGAAAGTGTCGAAACTTCAAATTCCGTAGCCAGCCAGTCAAGTATATGTTCATTTTCCTGCGGCGAATAAGAGCAGGTTGCATATATCAATATGCCGTCTTCTTTTAATGCAGGCCATACATCAGCCAGTATGCGTCGCTGGCGATCAGAACACATGTTCACATTGGCCCCGCTCCATTCATCAAGCGCCCTGGCGTCTTTTCTGAATAATCCGGATCCGCTGCATGGCGCATCAACAATGATAACATCAAAATATCCATGCAACCTTGCAAAATCCCTCGGATCATTGCTGGTAACCCATGTATTCATATATCCCCAGCGTGTCATGTTCTCTTCGAGTATGGAGGCGCGGGTACGGATTACTTCATTGGAAACAAGCAGGCTGTCCCTGTCGAGCAAAGAGGCTATCAATGTGCTCTTGCCACCCGGCGCTGCGCAAAGGTCAAGTACCCGCAAACCTTTTTTATCAGGCAAAATACTGTTTAGTAAGTGGGCGGGAAACATAGAGGATGCCTCCTGCACATAATAAGCGCCAGCATGATAGGAAGGGTCAAGGGTAAATACAGGCCGTTGTTCAAGATAAACCCCGCTGCTGCACCATGGTACTTTTTCATTTGCGGTAAACAAACCAATATCCTTATATGGATTGAGCCGTACAGAAGTTACCGGCGGGTGCTCATGCGCAGCTATGAATGCCGCCTCATCAAAGCCATTCACACCTTTTAATTCCCTCAATAATGAAACCGGTAAACCTTTCAAAATAATATTGATTGAGCCTCAAAAATAACAACATGATTTTATAAAAGCAGTTAATACTTTTTTACTTTCAGACATTCCGTTAGATTAAAGTAATTTTTTTAAAATTGTATGGAAATTCTTAACTTTATGGCATGATATACGAATTGATAATAGATGAAGGTAAAGAAAAAACGGTTATCAATTTTTTAAAACAACTGGATTTTGTAACTGTGAAAGCGGTAAAAAAGAAACCTGTGAAAAAAGTTGAGAAAAAAACCGGACAAGCGGGAGATATGCCTTATTTCGACACCTGCCCTGACTGGGAAATGGATGTGAAAGAAATGCGCAGGAAAGACACTTTGAAACGCATAGAAGGATGGTTATAATAGATACTGATGTTATCATTGCCTCAATGAGAGGCAATGATATTGCCAAGCAACTAATAAGAAAATACACGCCTTCTATTTTTATTTCTGCAATTACGGAAATGGAACTTTATGTAGGGGCCACAAACAAAACTAAAAAAGAGGCGGTAGAATCAGTTTTAAAAATGCATCAAGTCGTGCATGTTAATAAAGCAATTTGTGAAACTGCACTTAGATTAATAAAAACATATAATACAGGTAATAAAAGCCTGTTTTTATCTGATGCACTAATAGCTGCAACTTGTTTACAGGAACATTATTCCCTAATAACTTTTAATACAAAAGATTTTGCTATTATTAAGGGACTTCAATTAGCAAAATGAAAAAGTTACATCATTCTCCCCCAGAATTTTAGTCCACTAACCTCTTTAAAGTAAAATCAGGTATGGCCGAAACAATAATGGGATATTTTTCGAGCGTAACATCGGATGGGTCGAGGCCGAAACCACGCTCCTCGGAAAGACTGACTTTTTTCAGCAGGAAGTAGCCGCGCATGATCATCCGCTCCCACATGGGCAGCACATTATCCCGGGAAAGGAATTTTTCCATTACTATAAAACGGAAATCACCCATCACATTGTTCTTACTAAGTGATTCATAGCGGCTTACCACATTCACTTCCTTATTCTGCACCATTTCTTCCACCACCTTCTTAAACATATACTGTATCCTGTGATCCACCCGGAAACCTAAACGGAATTCAACCCGGATGATCTCGTTGGGCACTATAGTTTGTACCACATATTCTGTAGTATATGGATCATCTAAAACGTCTAAATGTACAAACCAGTAAATATCAGCCCGCTTGGGCTTCCTGTAAAGTATGGAGTACAATATTTTATGCTCTATTTCCTTTGGATTATTGGCGCTGGTAAGATAAACAAGATGAGTGGCGTATTTGGGAATACTATTGTCGTTGCTGAGTTCCTGGATGATGGGAATGTAGTTATCGAGCCGCACGAACTCTACATACCTGTTCTTGATTTTACGTGATTTGAACCAAATGAACATGGTGATGAATAGCCCACCGGCAACAATAACTGTCACTACCCCTCCTTCTACAAATTTCTCTACCAGATTGGCCCACAGGAACGAAAACTCGATGGTAAGATAAACGATGAGGTAAGTAACAATCCATACAATAGGCACTCTTTTTACAAACATAAAATAAGCAAAAAGACAAGAGGTCATTATCATACATATAGTAATGGATAAGCCATAAGCCGCCTCCATGCTCGATGACCGCTGAAAGTAAAGCGTTATGGCCGTGCAGCCTGCAAACAGCAATGTATTAATACCCGGAATAAACGACTGGCCACGCTCCACCGTAGGATAATTTATCTTCATCTTGGGCCAAAGGTTCAGCTTCATGGCCTCGCTGATGAGCGTAAACGACCCGGAAATGAGCGCCTGGCTGGCGATAATGGCCGCGATTGTGGCAATGATGATGCCGGGTAAAATGAACCAGTGCGGCATTAATTCGTAAAACGGGTTTTTAACCAGGGAGTTCCATACCTGGTTGCTTTTGATATTTAACAAATAGGCACCTTGCCCCAGGTAGTTGAGAATAAGGCATGTTTTTACGAAAATCCATGAATAGCGGATATTGCTTCTCCCGCAATGGCCCAGATCCGAATATAGGGCTTCGGCTCCCGTAGTACATAGAAATACCGCCCCCAGTATCCAGAACCCTTTAGGATATAGCGTAAGTACTTTTATGGCATAATAAGGATTTAACGCACGGAAAATGTGCCAGTCGTTAGCTATATACAACTGGTGCAGGCCAAGTATGGCCAGCATTAAGAACCACAAAAGCATAATAGGCCCGAATGCCTGGCCGATAGAAGTAGTGCCAAATTGCTGGAAAAAGAACAATACCGTAAGGATGGCAATGACGATATATACAATGGTCATAACACCAATATGCTCCATGATAGGGATATTGCGCAAACCTTCTATGGCCGATGTAACAGAGATGGGAGGCGTGATCATACCATCGGCAAGCAATGCAGCACCGCCTATCATAGCAGGGAAAACCGACCACTTGCCATGCCTGCGCACCAATGCGAATAAGGAGAAAATACCACCCTCACCTTTATTATCAGCTTTGAGGGTAAGCATTACGTACTTAACAGTGGTTTGGAGCGTCAGTGTCCAGATGATGCAGGAAAGGGCCCCGACTATCAGGAATTCATTTATCTCTTTGCCATTGCAAATGGCATTCATTACATATAAAGGCGATGTCCCAATGTCGCCGTAAATAATACCAAGCGCAATAATAATTCCGGCAAGAGACGCTTTATTCAGATTATGTGTCAAACTCTGAGCTATAATTTTTTTCGCAAGCGCGCAAAGTTAGGAATAAAGAAAATCAAAATTCAAAAAAATGTTAAAAGTTTGTGGTTGTTTTTTATAAAGTTTAAATAAGAAAACTTAAAACATGAAATATAAACACAACACAAAATTGAAAACCTGTCTATAAAAACCTGACCATAAAGATTATGCATATAAAATATTTTAGTTAGTTTTGTTAACTAAGCCTATATAGCAGGAAGAAAACAATTACCCTCATGAAAAAGATACTCTGCATATTACTATTCTTTCCGGTATGCTTACATGCCCAGACAATAAACATAACCACA
>CAISOH010000430.1 GCA_903887005.1 uncultured Bacteroidota bacterium
AATACCCTTTAATTTGCTCTCGTGAAAGCAAATGCATCTCGGCTTTTTGAATATTATTTAAGGAAGTATAAACTCCAACGTTGTGTAGTCTATAAGTGGACATATATTCTTCAAAAAAAATATATTTTCCAAATAAAGAGGAATATACGCAAAGCGGATAATCACCTACACAATTCGCATTTAACATAGCGAATAATTTATCACTCACTACTTCACTTCGAAAAAGTAAAGAAGAAGTATGAAATGGATTATTTTGAATAATAGTTGTTGTATCTGCATAATAAATATTCAATTTCGTATCAAAAGCCATATTTGGTAAACTATATAGCCAATTTTCCACATTATGTGAGGCGCCGACAAAATCAAGATGTGCTTCTAAAAAATCTACTTGTTTTTGCAACTTATACGGATCTGTCCAATAGTCATCTCCATCACATACAGCTATATATTTAGCTCCTGATACCTTGGAGGCTTTCCATATATTCCTGCAATTCTGCCTATAATCATTTTGCTCAGTACATATTATCTCAATTTTGTCCATAAATTTTTCTGCATATGCAAAACATAAAGCTTTTGTATTATCTGTCGAACAATCTTCTCCAATATATAATCTATAACTGAAACTTGTTTTTTGCATTAGCACCCCTTCAATTGCCTGGCAAATATACTTTTCATGATTATACGTAGCCATTATAATAGTAATAAAGGGCTTATTGACATTTTCAGGTAATGGCATATTGCGTGTTTTATATATTATTTACGATTATTTAGTTCTTTATTTGCCGCCTCTTTTACAGTTGTATCTAGCCATTTATACATACTAATGTCTTTAAATTTCGCGGCTTTTATAGCTAATTCCTTAGTCGATAATGATACACCTTCCAATTCGCCTTCATATCTTGTTCTTAATGTTCCTCCACGGGGCCCTTCTATTTCATAATCAAAATCTCCTTTGGGCTCACCTATACCAACTTCAAAATCAATTAAATAAAAAACGCCCCCAATTACCCATTGTATATTTACTTTTCTTGCATCAACAGGGATTTCTTTTAAAGGTATATCAGCTAAAAACTGGGGGTTTGTTTTAGACAATACTTTACAAAAATAAGTATCTCGCAACCATGGCGGCATACTTTCATCACCAACAACCACTTTACCGCCTACTTTTGTAACTCTTACCATTTCAGCCAGACTCTTTTTAATCTCAGGAAACTCACCAAGTCCACCAAAGCTGTAAACAGAATCAAAATAATTATCGGGGAAAGGGAGATAAGCTGCATTGGAGATGCAAAAAAGTTTATCAATTTCGGCATTAGACAGTTTCTGCATACAGACTTTTAGCATGGATGGCGAAATATCCTGCAAAACTAATTGACCCTTTTTTCCAAGTCTCTGTGCAATCAATTTGGAATCTCGACCAGTACCGCAAGCTATTTCTAAAACTTTTGAGTCCTTCTTGATGTTCAATTTATCTATAAATGCATTTCTAGTCTGAGTTTCATCTTCATTATGCGTTTTAAAAGTCTGATAAAGAAATTTATCATAAACTTCTGCCCTATTTTCATAGAACA
Source organism: uncultured Bacteroidota bacterium (assembly GCA_903887005.1). Lineage (GTDB taxonomy): Bacteria > Bacteroidota > Bacteroidia > Chitinophagales > Chitinophagaceae > Nemorincola. Next base: position 1,572 of record CAISOH010000430.1, read on the forward strand.
ACAGTGTCTTCATTTCGTTTTTTTCTAGTTGCTTTGGGAAAGTAAAATCGGCAAAATCTCCTAAAAAAGAATATGATGCTCCGGATTCAGAAACAAAACAATTATCATCTTCTTTAAAAATTAATTGTTCATGAGTATCAGGAGTAACAAATATATAATGTGAACTATTCATATAATTAATATT
>CAISOH010000431.1 GCA_903887005.1 uncultured Bacteroidota bacterium
AAGTTGTTTACGATTGCAGATGTTATGGATTAAATTTGATTTATAGCTCCATTTTGTTCAACATCATGAGGAGGCGTATTTTTATGAAAAACAAAATTTCTCATTAGCAAGAATGACATTACCGCTACTGGTAATGTAACAATACCAGCCGCAATATAGGTATTTGATATACCTATATGATTTAAGAGTTTTATTGATATAATCTGGGTGGATATTATCAATAAATAAACCGAAAAAAAACGAAAGACCCTTGAATAATCTTTAGAATTAAAAACAAGCCTGCCATAAGTATTAAAATTGAATATCACTGCAATTACATTGGATAAAATAACAGATAAATATAAATCCTTAACCATATATATTATGACTGCAAACATTAAATATCCAAAAACAGTATTTAATCCTCCTACCAACAAAAATTTTACAAAAGGTTTTTTTAAAATTTTCTTTATCATACCCACTATTGCTTATTTGATATACTGCTTTTACAAACTTTTTATCTTATAAAAATCGCTATGTAAAAATTTCAATCTTGAAAATTAATTCTTTCTTTTTCAATTACCAATGGCCTCTTCCTTACCTGGGTATGTATTGCGCCGATATATTCCCCTATTATCCCGATAAAAAATAACTGAACAGAGGAGAAAAAAAACATTCCGATGACCATGGGTGCTGCTCCAACCTGAAATCTATTCCAGAAAACAAGTTTGTATATAAGATACCCTAAAGCCACTAAAAAGCTCACCATCGCGGAAAAAAAACCCACAAATACCGACAACCTCAAAGGCAGTTTAGAATGGTTTGTAAACCCAAGCATTGCCATATCATACAAAGTGAAGAAATTATTCTTTGTTTTCCCGGCAGCTCTCTTTGGCTGGATATATTCAATTTCATAACGATCAAATCCAAGTTCAGTAATCAACCCTCTGAAATAAGGATATGGATCATCTAATGTTCTGATAACAGAAATAAATTTTTGATCATACAAACCAAAACCCGTAAAATTTTTGACTGGTTGCTCGCCGCTATCCGACATCTTCCGGAGCAAGTTGTAAAATGTTCCCCTAATAGCAAACATTATAGGATTCTCTTTGCTTTTTTTCTTTACTCCAATGACAATTTTATAACCTTCTTCCCACTTATTCAAAAACTGCTCAATCATTTCAGGCGGATCCTGAAAATCTGCAACAAGTGAAATAACAGCATCTCCTTTGCATTGAATTATACCATAAAATGGGGAGCGTATATGTCCATAATTCCGGGCGTTAACAATCACTTTCACATGCTTATCTGTATGAATAATCCTTTTCAGTATTTCAACAGTTTTATCAGAAGAACAGTTATCAATAAAAACATGCTCATAAGTATATTGAGGTAATTTTTCAAATACAATAGCTACAGCTTTAACCAAAGCTTCTACATTTTCCTCTTCATTATAACAAGCCGTAATTACCGAGATGTGTTTTTTGCTGACTTCCATACTACTGACAGTATTTTTTCTTAAAAAAATCAAGTGCCTTCACTGCCTCTTCTTCCGGAAGATCCGTGATCTTAAAAAAATCAAACGCTCCATTCATCATTATCAGTGGTAACCCGGATCCAAGCCGTTTTTTATCCTGCTTCATAGCATTAATAATAATGTTATTCTCAACCTGGTTTAATTGTTTGTAGTCAATTTTTAATATTTCAAAGAACAAGGTATTTAATTTTATGTTTAGTTCCTCCGAAATCTCATTTCTCTGAAGCGCTATTTCATTTGCCAGGATCATCCCTATTACAATAGCCTGTCCGTGAGGGATTTTATAACGGGTAGCCGTTTCAATTGCATGGCCGAATTCATGTCCATAATTGAGCATATTTCTTTTGCCCTGGTCAAATTCATCTCCATCCATGTATGTCCACTTAATATCAAGAGACTCCTTAGTGATTTTCAATAAAGTAGCATTGTCTCTTTTGTGAATAAGCGGTAATTGACTGATCAAAAAATCAAGTTTTTCGTTCCTGCCCATTACATGCAATTTCGCTACTTCACCCATGCCGCTGTAAAAATCCTCATCATTCAATGTATCAGTGAACTGTGTACAGATATGTATTTGGTGGGGAGGGTAAAAGGTACCCAATATATTCTTGTATGACTTATAATTCAATGAAGTTTTACTACCCATACAACTATCCGCCTGGGCTAATAATGTTGTTGGAAGGTAGGTCCAGTTCAAACCTCTGTAAAATGTACTTGATACAAATCCGCTAATATCCTGTGTAATACCCCCGCCAATAGAGATAATACTGGTTTTTTTCGTAGGTTTTAATGAAATTATTTTATCAAATACTTTCTCTGAGGCAGCCAATGTCTTATTCTCTTCAATAGCTTCCAGTAAAATCAGGTTTTCTTTTCCTTCTAATGTCAAAAAATACTGCCGGTATAGCCTGAAAACATTTTCATCAATAATAAATACAGCATTTTGCTGTTCCAACATCGATTTTAAGAATGAAAAATCTTTTTCAAAATGAATAGTATAGTTGTGGATACTTGATGTTATTTGTTTTATTTCACTCATAATATACTATATCCTCCATCAGCAAAGATGGTTTGGCCTGTTACAAAAGTATTTTTATCAGAAGCAAGAAAATAAATAAGTTCGGCAATCTCCTCAGGTTCTGCCAAACGATGGACAGGCAGATTATTTTTAATGATTTCTATTTGTTCTGGTGTATTATTTATTTTTGTAAGCTCTGTATTCACATACCCTGGAGCAACAGCATTGACGAGCACATTATACGGAGCAAATTCTAAGGCTGCAGTTCTTGTAAAAGCATTAATTGCAGATTTGGATGATGCGTATATAGATCTGCCTGGTTTGGCAACTCCACTCCATATAGAACTGATATTAACAATCCGGCCATATCCTTGTTCTTTCATTTTGGGCGCCAGCAAATTAGTTAATATTACAGGAGCCCAGAAATTCACTTCCATTAATTTCCTTCCATCTTCAAAATTAATACTGCCTATATTTCCTAAAGGATTAACGCCTGCATTGTTTATCAAAACATGAACAGGCTTTATTATTCCATGTATATATTTTATAATGCTTTCTTCAGAGCTAAGATCCATATCGCTATGGGAAGGCGCCAATACTTCATAACCCTGTTCAATAAATTTTCGAACACATGCTTTTCCAATACCTCTGCTCGTACCGGTTATCAATACAGTTTTATTCATACTTCCCACCCGCTTGCTCGATTAATTTATCATAGCGACGCTGCAGCATTTCTATACGGCTCTCATCTTCTTTATAGATCATTCCGTAGAAATTACGCTTGTTTTTAAGCCACATCAGCTCAAAGCCTACTGCTTTCAGGATACCCTTATCTCCACCATTCGCCATTGTAGCTTTTTTAGCATTAAACAATACTTTACGGGTTTCAAATTTATCAAGAATGCCTGAAGTTAAATTATCAAAGAAAGGTAAAGACTCAGCTGAAACCCCACCACCAATCACACATTCCATATCTTTATTAAATTTCTTTGCTTTCCCTAAAACCTCATCGCAAATCATTCGAATAGGGTCAGAATTAATATCATTTCTAGTCAGGCCCATTGAACCAGTCATATCCACACGCCCTACAACTACTCCTTTCAACTCATGGATATTTGGCAACAACAACATGTCATCAAAATTCTTAACTGTAGAAATTGTTTCCACATTAATTAAGAAATCTACTTCCTTTCTTTCTTCTTCCGGGAAGGCCTGGTTTGCGCAAGACAGGAACTTTTTAAGAGCGTATGGTGTTTCTATCATTGGCCCTACTATACGTGTTACACCGATAGATCGGGAATCATACATGTCCTTCAGGGCTTCGCAACCACCGATTTTAATCGTCAGGTCCAGCCCTGCTTTTGTAACCACTTCTTTCAAACGAAGGGCTTCTTCCAGTCGGGTTCCCTCTGCTTCAAATTCAGCCTTAATACCAACTGCATAATGATTTTCTTTCAAATCTTTCAGCTGGTCAACCATTTTTCTTTCTAAAGAATTCATATATCGGGTTTTAAATTCAATTTAACAGAACAAAAGTAATTAAAAAAATCAACCATTATATTCTTTAATAAACAAATTGGAGCGAAACTCCTCCCTATCCAGAAATGGCGCCAAATCTTCCAATGGAGCAGAAACCATGCGGCCATCATCAAGCTTTTTGGAGGATACTTTTGGAAAGAACTTATAGTTTTCCGTAAGCATTACCTCGCAAATAACAGGCCCTTGCTCATTTAGAAATTGCATAATATTTTCTTTCAGATTATTATGAGATATTATCCTGCAGGTTTTAAATCCATAAGTCTCACCCAATTTAATAATATTCGGAAAACTAACCCCTGATCCGGGATCACTTCCTACCCGATGCCCTCCAAAAAAGCCATCCTGTGTTTGTTTAATGGAAATATATCCGTCATTATTCAGATAAATGATTTTTATGGGCATTTGATGATGTATTACCGTTTGCAGCTCCTGAATATTCATTTGCAGGCTGCCATCTCCTGCTATGCAAATAACATCTTTGAACCCATTGGCGACACAGGCCCCTATAGATGCAGGAAGGTCATATCCCATGGAAGCGCAACCACTATTCCAGAATATACGAAACTTACTTTTTACCGGCATTGCCTGGAAAGGCGCTACACAAGCAGTTCCGTCCCCTGCCACACAAATACCACCATCAGGAATACAATGACCTAACTCTTCCATAAATACATATGGGTGCACACCATGTTCAGCATGATGATATTCAGGCAAAACAGAGGGATATTTTTCCTTTCGGTTATGGCACCATTCCAACCAATCTGTGTGCGTATCCTGAATAGTATGACCCAGTTTTTCACTTAATTCCAGGATAAATTCTTTTGCATCAGCGCAAACAGCTAAATCCGGTATTACAGTTGGTTTCTGCAATTCAGCACTGTCTATATCAACAATAATTTTGTATGCTTCACGGGCGAAAAATTCCCAGTTATAACTTACCTGCCTGATATTATTTCGTGTACCGAGGGTTATCAATACATCCGCGTTTTGCACTGTGAAGTTACCTGCCCTTGTTCCAAGAGTACCAAAACGTCCGATATAATTTTTATGGTCTTCGCAAATGAGGTCCATCCCGTTAAACGTTGTAACTACAGGTATGTTACAATGGCTTAATAATTCATCAAATTCTTTTAGCGCTCCTGAAATGCGGATACCATGGCCTGCAAGAATTACCGGCCGTTTTGCTCCTTTGATCTTTTCTGATACGGTACTTATTATCTGTTGAAGTTCAGAATTCCGATTTAAAGCAGGGGCATCGTAACCTTTCATATCCGTCTCATCAACTAATGCTCCCTGTATGTTCATTGGAATATCCAACCATACAGGCCCCGGGCGCCCTGTCATTGCTTCGTGGATTGCCTTTTCAAGATAATACCTGATCTCGTTTGCTTCAGTTACCATGTGAGCAAACTTTGTAATGGGCGTTACAATACGTACTATATCCACTTCCTGGTCGCCTAATTGCCTTAGTCCTTTAATCCCGGGGCAGGCATGTATCGTCGTTTCAAATTTTACCTGGCCAGACAAATACAATACAGGCACAGAATCAGTCCATTGGCCTAAAACACCATTCAATGTATTTAACCCACCAGGGCCGGTAGTAACATTTACAACAGCCAGCCTGTTAGCAATTCTTGCATAACCTTCTGCTGCAATTGCACAAGCCTGCTCATGATGATTATTGATGTATTTTAATTCACGGCCTAAAGAATCATTCAGGTGCATAGCCCCCCCGCCGGTTACCATAAAAATATGCTCAACACCGTATTCTTTTAATTTCTTTGCGATATAATCCGTTACTTTTATCATTATTTATCTGTCAATAGTAATTGTTTATTAAGATTCATTTTATTTCCATCATACCAATTGTACAACTCCGTTATTGCTGTTTCAATGGGTGTGAAATTTAGATTTTTCATTTCACTTTTCAATAAAGAATTATCACCGCTATACTCTATACCATACCCTTCTTTTGATACATTTATATCCATTTGTTTCCCGGAAACTCTTTTTACAATTCTTGCAATTTCCAATAATTCAATAGAATTATCAGGAGTAATATTAAAAGCCTTTTCTTTAGGATCATGTTCAATAAAATATTCTAATACAGGCATTAGATCCTTGATATAGAGATAATCAAACTTCCTGTTCTGTTGTAAAGATACAGGTAAGTCAAAAATCGTTTTACAAATTGCATTTGAAATAAAACGGATTGCATAGTCTTCATATTTTCCAAAGATCCCGAAAATCCGGAAATCATATACGGCATCCAAATTAGGCAATATTTTTCCGAAAATGTATTTAGTAAATCCATGCTCATCAGCCGGAATATAGGTTCCGAAATAAGACTCCTTCATTTTAGGCACATAATGACGCATATCATATATAGCGCCACTTCCCATATTTAATAGCTTACCCCAACGATCCCGGTACTTCAGCAGATTAAACATCATCCGTGAATTCGTATAAAGCAAACCAGTAGTATCTCCTGCATTTCTATGACCTGGCTTTATTGCTGAATGAATGACTACTTCGAAAGAATGCTGAATGAAATATTGTTTCACACTTTCATCATCACTGCAATCAAGTTCAGCCCGTGTAGGAGCAAAAAGTTCGTATTTATCTTTCAGATAAGACAATAGAATATTTTTACCTATAAATCCCGTACCTCCTGTAACTAATATTTTCTTCATAACTGAACTTCATTGAGAAAAACAGATTAAGCATTAAAACTTAGTACGCCAATACCCATTTCTAATGCTATTTATAAGACTGGAAATATTGCAAGTACAAATTTATAGAAAATATAAAATATAAGCAATCCTGTCTTCTAAATTTTTATACCCAATTTTTGAAAAGTAACTTACATAACCCTTGATAATTGGGAGAAAAGTGCATGGCTACCACTCTAAGGATCAAGAGTTCTGTTTATACTATAGAATTGCATTTGCCTAAAAATTTCAATTAAAAAACTCCAAATTTTATTACTTTTAGGAACAAATTGTTTTTATACATGTCAGAAAAATTCAGGCCAGTCTCAAATACCCCACCAACTTCATTTATAGGTAAATTAAAATTCTATGGGAGAATGTTATTGGATCTGCAGATCCTTACTATTTACCGGGATGTAAAAAGAGCATTACCCACTTACAAGGGCAATATTCTTGATATTGGCTGCGGGCAATCTCCTTATAACTTTCTTCTGAATAAATCTCAGACCCAATATTTTGGCATTGACATAGTTGATGCTGAAAAATTTGACTACAGAAATTCCAATATTACACCATTCAATGGCGAAGATATCCCTTTTGAAAATGACAAATTTGATGCGATTATTTGCACTGAAGTAATGGAACATGTGGCAAATTATCAAAAACTCACAGACGAAATGTACAGGGTATTAAAAACAGGCGGGCAAGGTATTGTCACAATTCCGTGGAGTGCGCGTTATCATTATATCCCCTGGGATTATTTCCGCTACACACCCAGCAGTTTAAAAACTATTTTTTCTAAATTTTCATCAGCACAAATAATACCAAGAGGAACAGATATTGCAGCTATCAGCTCAAAAATAATTGTTCTTTTTTTTAGAAATCTTATCCCTTCGCAAGCCTGGAAATGGCTTTTTGTTCCTATCTGGATAGCATTATCTCCGATTTTGATGGCGGTTGTACTAATAGCGCATTTAGCTTTAATCTTTAATTTAGGAGCAGAAGAAGACCCATTAGGTTATACCATTCTGATAAAAAAATAATCCGCTCTAAAGAGGAAAGTTTACTTTTCAAGTATTATTCCCATATTGCCTGCTTTGAAGGGTAATACTTTGTTGTATATACCCAAAACTTTAAACAGGCTTACCCATAATTTCTTTACTGGTAAAGGCGCCATTCTTATCCAATAGCTGAAAGGATATGCTGTAATGATATCAAAAACAGAAACGACTTTAAATCCCGCTTTTTCACATAGCATCGGAAGATTTTCTTTATTAAACAGGTAAATATGCTCCACATCAATGATAGGAGATTTTTCCCCGAATATCCTGGCTTGCAAGGCATTGGAATTATGCATGATCATATAAACGTGCCCTCCGGGCTTAACGTTGTCATACATATTTTTTACCATCCCTAATGGATCGCTAAGATGATCAAGCGTTTGAAAACAGGTGATTAAATCAAAATAATTATCTGGATATAAGCCAGGCTTATAGAACCCGGTATGAATATTATCGCGAATATCACTTCTTGCTATTGCTTTAGGTTCTTCGCCGGGTTCACAACCATAAACTTCTTTATAACCATTATCTTTTAATACTTCTAAAAAAAAGCCGGTACTGCAGCCAATATCCAAAGCTTTATCAGTTTTCCAACCATTAACATATTTAGCTATCGGCCTCCAGTAATCTTTTTTAATAAATTCCAGCATTTCGTTGAAATGTATTTCACTACCTTTATAAAGTTCGTTTAGTGATTCATCATCAAGTATATTCCTGGAAAAGATGAGTCCTGTTTTGAGGCATTTTACCATTTCATAATGAGCATGCCTGGTTGTTTTACGCGCTTCAAATGCCGCGGCGTCAAGCTCTTCATCTTTGAAACTTTTCTTATAGAGCACCGGGTGCCCTGCGGCATCAGTACTATCGCAAAACAAACACTCTTTGCGTATGTAATTATATTTGCCTGTTGATCTCATTTTATTGTTTGGTTGTCCTTTTTAAAATTTTCAATTTCTGTAGCAGTGTTAAGAAGCTTACCTCTGTAAATAACAGATCTTCTTATGAATTTTGGCCTGGCTTTACTTTCTTCAAATACCTTGGACAAGTATTCACCCAATATGGAAACAGCCAACAACTGGATACCTCCAAAAAACAATATTAAAACAATAACTGTTGTAGTGCCATGCGGAACATCAGGGTACAATATTTTTGCGATTATCTGAGCAATTATTGCAAGAAAAGAAACACCCGTTAATATAAATCCTAAATAGCTCAATAATTCCAATGGCACAAAACTGAAAGAGAAAATTGCTTTCTTTGCCCAGCCAATATTTCTTCTCCAGTTGTTGGTACTCTTACCAAACATTCTTTCCGGCCTTATGTAATCAACTCCTATTTGCTTAAACCCAACCCATGCCCGGAGGCCCCTTAAAAACACTTCCGTTTCCGGCAAATTGTTCAACTCTTTTACCACCTTTCTATCCATCATAGAAAAATCCCCTGCATCAACCGGGATTTTAATATAGGACATTGTACTGAATATTCGGTAAAAACCCTTATATACAAGGTTCATAAAGAAAGACATTTCTCTTTTCACACGTTTGCCATAAACCACATCATACCCTTCAATCCATTTTTTATAAAATGCAGGTATTATTTCGGGCGGGTCCTGAAGATCGCCGTCCATAAGAACGACTGCATCACCGGTTGAAATTTCCATACCGCTTAAAAAAGCTGATTGTGAACCAAAATTCCTGGAATGAGTTATTCCTATTACATTATTGTCTTTAGCTGCAATTTGTGCTATGACCTCTTCTGAATTGTCCGGAGAGCAATCATTAACAAAGATTATTTCATACCTGAGCTTTGTTTCATTGAACATTTTTACCAGCCGCTCGTACATTACCGGTATAGCCTCCCCATCTTTATAACAAGCTATAATAGCGCTAATCTTTGCATTTAGTTTAGGTTTACTAAAGGAGGGCAAAATAGTACTTGTATAATTAACTTGTTCATGCCAGTTATATGTGCTGCGCAAGCCCTCTTTCAGCGAGGTTTTAGCTTCCCAGCATAGTTCTCTGTTCGTGTTTGAGGGATCGCCATACCAATCTTTCAGATCCCATTTGCGGTTTTGCATATTACCCCAAACAGGCTCTTCCTTTATTTTGAATTCATTCCTCACAAGGTTAACCAACTGTTCCAAAGTGGTTTTCTCCCCGGTACAAATATTGAATGACTTCCCTTGTATTTCAGGATTCATATTAACTGCTGCGTCAACAAAGGCTTCTACCGCATCAGTAATATAAACAAAATCACGGCTTATTTCTTTCTCCACTAAATTCGGGTAAGTGCCGGCCCTGGCTTTTTCAATCATTACAGGAATTAATCTGTCAGGCTCTTCCCAGGAACCATACACAGAATACAATCTCAGGTTAAGTGCAGGAACTTGTTTGTATTTTGCGTAATAATTTATTATATAAGACGCTGAAACTTTAGATGCGGCATAATGGCTATTAGGTTCGAGAGCGTCGCCTTCATGCGGAGCTGCGGAGTTTGTTCCATATTCCGAACTGCTTCCTGCATGAACATACGCTTTTATACCGGCACTGCATTCTAAAATATTTACTGTACCGTTCACATTTGTTTCATATATCAACCTTACATCGCTTTGTTTGCTGTAAGCGCCATAAGCAGCAAGATTGAATATAGTTAACGGTTTATATTTATCGAAAATATTTCTTACAGATATTAATGAGGTGATGTCGCAATGAATAATATTTTTAGAAGGAATATCAAGCAGCTTTAAACGCCATGCATTATTTGCATCGTGTGTTATTGCATAACAATCATTTCGAACCGAAAAAATATCCTTTATGATATTTGCGCCAATAAATCCTGTAGCCCCAAAAACGAATATAGGGCCTTCCAGCTTTTTGATTTTCTTCTGAAGCTCTTCGTAATTTATCATGAAAATTTAAAAGTAAGAATTTATTATTCGCGATATATTTTCTTCATCCAATCCGCTAATCTGCTGGTGGTAACTTTGGCTGCCATACAATCCGGTAGGATAACCTTCGGCATGTAAGCTAATAAATTTATTTACAGGTAACGAATTTTCATTAACCAAAAGTGAAACAGCGCTTCCAAGTCCGCCTATAGAAATATGTTCCTCAACAGTAAGTACCTTTTGGGTCCTGGTAATACTTGCTGTAATGCCGTCCGGCAAACCCTTAAGTGGCATCTTATTTACAATAAATAATTCCACTTTATTTTTATATGTATGCTCTTTCAATGCAGCTACCACGTTATTTGCTACAGGGCTTTGAGCAATAATAGTTAATTGTGCTGCAGCATTTGCAGAAGTTGCCGCACCAAAATTTTGAAGCGCAAGATAATCAGGCATGTTTTTACCAAGGCCAAGACGAAAATAAGCAGGTGCCCTTTGAGCAAACATCTCATCAAGGCAGGCCTTCATATCTTCTATAAAAGCAGGCACAAAACATCTCATATTGGGCAATCCGCTCAGCGTACCGATATCTTCAATAGCATGATGGGAAGACCCCATAATACCATAGCCATAACCGCCCCCGTTACCTATTAAATATACTGGCATATTATGAAAACATACGTCATTCCTTATTTGTTCCAGGCAGCGATATACAATAAAGGGGGCTATGCTGTAACAAATAACACGGTATCCCTGTGAAGCCATCCCTGCAGCAATTCCTACCATATTCTGCTCAGCAACCCCTGCATTAATAAAACGGTCTCCCAATTTTAATCCAAGGTTTTCCAATGCATTATATCCAAGGTCTCCAGTTACAAATACAATATCATCAGATTCCTCTATTATTTGCTCTATATGTGCCGAAAAATGTTTTCTCATCGTATTTATTGCGGATAGAATCTAAACGTCGTAATCAATCTCAATTTTATTAACAGCCTCTTTGTATTGCACTTCATTCATTGGTAAATAATGCCATTCCATCTTGTTTTCCATATAGGCGATACCTTTCCCTTTTACCGTGTTTGCAATAATCATTTTAGGCTTGCCGTTTTTATTTTCTATCATATTCTTTTTTGCCTCCAGCATAGCGCTTATGCTATGGCCATCCACTTCAATGACGTCAAATCCTATTGCTTCCCATACTTTTGCCGAAGCCGTATCCCCTAAAATATCAGCCGTATTACCAAATCCCTGCAGACGGTTTTTATCAATAAACACCAAAAGATTATCTAATTTATTGGCAACTGCAAAATGGCCTCCCTCCCACGATGTACCTTCATTGGTTTCACCATCGCTCATGAGCACATAGCTGATTCCGGTCGCCGATTTAAGCTTTTTAGCTTTAGCAATACCTACAGCAAGCGGAAGCCCGTGCCCCAGTGAGCCTGTAGCAAATGGTATTGCCTTATACTTTAATGGAGCCGGGTGCGCAGGTAAAGTAGTGTCGTTCTTATAAAAAGTATTCATTACCTCATCCGGAATTTCTCCTGTTTCATTCAGTATTGTGTACAATGCGGTAGCGGCATGACCTTTTGAAAGAATAAAGGTATCTTCCGTTTCTTTAAATTTCAGAATGCTGATCATAATATCTATGCAGCTAAGGGAACATCCGATATGCCCCGAATTAGCCTTATGATGCAATTCCAGAATCTTTATTCTTAACTTGCCTTGCAGCTTTTTATGTTCCATATCCGGGTAATCAGACACCTTTTTAAACAAAAATTCAATATAGAATTTTTGTTTAAAAAGGGCAAATTTAAGAAAATTAGATGATTCCGGAAACTACAAATAAAATATGAATCTGTTGTTTGATTACTGCTTCTTTGTATTTTAGCAAAAAACAAAAATCAATTATCGTGTCTGCAAAGAAAAAATCAGATCCAGTCAAATCAATTCCAGTTAACGTAAACAATAAAAAACCTGAAGAAATCATAGGGCCACGGGTTACAGATTTCTTTGATAATCTTGGTAATAAAGCTCCTTTACTGGCATTAGGTTTGATCTTATTCATAGGTTTTTTTGTTTTTAAAGATTATTTGCTTTTTGAAAAAGCATATTACTTTAAAGATATGGGAAGCGATTCCGAAAACTATTCCTATCCCTATCTGTTCAATACCGCAGATTATATTGCCAGGCATGGTATTCCTAAATGGTCATTTAATTTTGGAATGGGACAAAGCACTTTCCCTTTCTTTCTACGAGACCCTTTTGATATTTTCCTTTACATCGCAGGAAAGAATCATATATTTTATGGCACAGTTTATAAAGAACTTTTCAAAATACTGCTTGGGGGGCTTACTTTTTACTATTATTTAAAAATGCTGAAATTATCAGATTACACTACCCTTACCGGCGTTTTACTCTTTTCTTTCTGCGGCTTTACGATTTTAGGAAGCGGATGGCAAATTTTTACATTTGAGGCCTTTAATATGGCTTTGTTATTATTATCATTTGAACTGCTTTTCCAGAAACAAAAATGGCATTTATTTATTCTGGCAATTTTCCTCATTTGCATATCACAACCCTTTAATTTATATGTTTATGGCCTTTTCCTGATCGCCTATACTTTATTAAGGCATTTCCAAACTGACACATTTACAGTAAAAAATGTCGGAACTCTTTTTTTGAAAATGATGGGTTTGGGAATACTGGCAATGTTGCTGAGCGCTCCTTTTATGATAGAGAATATTGTGCAGATGCTGGAAAGCCCTCGTGGCAGCGGAACAAATTCTTATGCACAATTCTATTCAAATACTCCCCTTTTTTCAGTTTCAGACCCATTACAACTGGGCACAAGTGTAATGCGCTTTTTTTCAAGTGACATTTTAGGAGGTTGTCCCGATTTCAAGGGCTGGACGAATTACCTGGAAGCTCCTTTATTTTATTGCGGATTGCCGTGTTTATTATTAATGCCACAGGTATTTCAGTTTTTACAAACCCGGGTTAAAATCGTCTTCATTCTATTCATTGCGATATGGATGGCCCCCATTATTTTTCCGTATTTCCGCCGTGCTTTTTGGTTATTTACCGGCGACTATTACCGTGCCTACTCATTTTTTGTCGCATTCTTTTTTATCTATTATTCTGTTCAGGCGCTTGATTTAATACTACAGAAAAAGAAAATAAATTTAATTGTACTTATTGTCACCACAGTTATTTTATTTGGGCTGCTTAATTATCCCTTCTTTGAAGATAAAGAAATAATCAACCCTGTAATTTCCGTTTTCGTAAGTATTATGCTCCTCGTTTATGGCGCGCTCTTATTTTTTATCGGTAAGCAAAACAGTCCTGTTTATCTGAAATATGTCTTTTTAACCGCTATTGTTTTTGAGTTGATCTTTTTGTCCAGATTTACTGTAAATGAACGAAAAGCAGTTACAGCAGAAGAGCTATCTGCAAAAGTTGAATACAATGATAACACTATTGAAGCGGTTAAATATTTAAAACAAATTGATGGCTCATTTTACCGCATTGATAAAACATATGCGTCTTCTCCGGCTATGCACTACTCTCTTAATGATGGGATGGCTCAGGGCTACTATGGCACAAGTGGCTACAGTCCTTTCAACCAGGAGTATTATGTTTTTTATTTGCAGCTAATGGGTATTTCAGATAAAAAAGATGAAATACAATCAAGGTGGGCATTAGGCCTTGCAAACCGTCCCATTTTAGAATCCGAGAATCGTGTGAAATACTTGCTTGCAAAAACAAATGTTAATCCTTTATGGAAAATTGTCTGCGACCCAATCGGTGCTTTTGGCGATGTAAAAATATTCCGCAATAAATATGTATTACCCCTTGGTTTTACCTACAGCCATTACATGAAAGAAAGCGATTTTGAGAAACTAACCATAATGCAAAAAGATTTTACAAGCCTCAAAACTTTTGTACTTAAAGATGCTGATGTAAATAAAGCCGCCGGCTTAACGGAGTTCCAGCTAAAAGACACCATTGCAGGAAATACCTTTAGTGCAGATATTTACAGGCATTGCATTGATGAATTAAGTAAGGATACACTTGCAGTTAATAAATTTGATGAGACTTTACTCACAGGGAAAATTGATGTAAGCGAAGATAAAATGATGTACCTGTCTATACCATATGATGGCGGGTGGACGCTTAAGGTTGACGGACAGGTCCGTGATAAGATTATATTGGATGCAGGCATGACTGGTATTTTGCTTAAAAAAGGAACGCATACTATTGAAATGGCTTATGATCTTCGCTATTTTAAACCAGGATTATTTTTGTCCTTTTTGGGTATATTACTTTGCGGAGGACTATGGTTCTATACTACGAAAAAGAAAGAAACCAGTTAAACCTCTTCGGCACCAATAACTAATAAAAACAATAGGTTTATTTATGCCCATTTTTGTTTTTCGACTATACCTTTATTAAATGTTCTTTATCATTTTGGTTGTTTAACAGGACAAAAACTTAACCTATGAAAAGCTACAAAAAGGAGAAGTTACCTATAAAATCAAACGAACAAAAAGTCCAGGTAACGAATGATGAATTAAGGTGCAAAATAGCTATTGGTACAATCACGCTATTTATCAGTACACTCGTATTAATTATAATAAACAGCGCTATTTATTATAATTATCATCCCGACATTACCGCAATTTTAGAAAAAGTAATTCCATTATCTATTTATTCCCCAAACAACTTTTTACCTGAACCTGTTGAGCGGCTGCAATTTCAGATATCGCTTATTTGCATCCCTTTTATTATTTTTTTCATTTTCACACTAATAAACAAAAAAAGAAATTTTTTTTATACTAATCCCCTGTATTGCCTTACTATAAATATTACCGGGTTAGCCACTCTATTTCTTTTCATTAGCATTGTATTTTCCCAGGACCTTGTTAATGTACCTAATCAAACCACAAAATACTTTTTCAAAAACAACCTTATAGGAATATTCAACCCCTTTCTTGTATTTATTGGTTACGCCATTTTTGTTTATCTGTTCTATCGTTATAACAGCTACAAAGAAACTATTCTCAGGAAAAACATTATTGCCGTAATAACTTATGTTATTGTTGCCGTTATTATCCTTGATGTTGTTTTATACAATGTACTCCATTTGGCAAAAACCGGGATAAATATGACTGCTGAAATAAATTCCGTGCTGTATGTTATAACCCAGGTTTATGCGGGAAAATCTCTTTTAGTGGATACTAACTGCATGTATGGGCTTTATGCATGGCTATTGCTCCCTTTGTTCTGGCTCATTGGTATCAGTACCTACAAAATAACCCTGGTATTGGCAATTCTGAATGGGATTTCTTACCTGCTCTTTTTTTTAGGAATAAAAAAAATAATCAAAAAAGACATACTATCCGTAATCATATTTATGTGCCTTATTTTTTGGCAATACTGGTCACAAAGAATACCGGAAGAAGTGACAGAACCCAGGCAATATTATCAATACTGTCCCATCCGCATATTTTTTCCATCTTTAGTATTTTTCCTGATTGCAACATACAATACGTCCTCTGAACGGCTGAAGAAAATTTTATTACCAGTTCTTACATTAAGCGCGTCATTCGCTATTCTATGGAACCTTGATTCCGGTTTTGTAACATATGGCGCTGCAATGGTTTTCTTATTGGCATCTGCAATCAATTCGGCAACAACTTCAGAAACCATAAAAAGAAGTTTATTTTACATAGCCTGGATGTTAGGTTCCCTCTGCTTTGTGCTGCTCCTCTTTTTTATTTCCACAAAATTGCATTCCGGCCAATGGCCTGATTTTAAGAAATTTTTTGAGTACCAGACGCTATATTACATATCCGGGTTTTTCATGTTGCCAATGGGGTCAATACACTTCTGGAACATCACGGTAATCGTTTATTTAATAACGTGCATTTACTGCTTTTTCAATCTCAGAAAGACTCAGGACCAGGATATGCCGGTTCTCGCTTTTCTTTTCATTCTCGGGGCAGGCACATTCGCTTACTTTCAGGGCAGGTCCTATGATTTGTCCTTAGAGGCGGTAATGTATCCGCAAATAATTATTCTCGGTATCTTCTGCTCCAGACTCATTGTCAGTATTCAATCTAATCAATACAAATTCCATGAAAGTGTGATTATTTTTTTAATCGTCTTTATGTTTCTTGCTGATGGCGCATTTTCTATGCTATACCATATCCCCGCCATTCATTCTTATGCTTATGATAACGCTACCACCACCGATGAGCAAAAAGAAACCCAATTAGCTAACAAAATCAATTTCATTGAAAGTAACATTCCTAAAAAAGATACAGTTTTGATAATTTCAAAAACTTATGAAGGTTTTTATTATGCCGAAGGTGAATATTATAATCCTTTAAACCTCCCCGGATCAACAGAATATTTCTTCAAATCAGAAATATACACTGTCCTTGATTTGATACGGACAACAAAATATCCCATTATTGTAGATGCCGCGCTCAGCTGGGCATATTCTGATACAATTCTAAAAACACTTGCAGAATATACGATAATAAAAAAAGAACTTAAAGGCCAGAATTTACTACTATTAACCCCGGATAAAAAACAAATACCTGACAGGCTGATTAACGATGCAAATACCCTTTATTATAATTGCTATGGCGGTTTCAGCAAGTATATTAAACCTGTTTCAATCCCTTATTTAAGTGATAGTTTCACCATAGAAATGTATGTAAAATTAGATACAGAACAATTGATCGCTAACAATGTGATGTTTTGTAACTTTCCTCAACAGGTACGTTTTACCGGGTTACTGATGATGCAGGATGGTAATGATTTAACCAGTTATAAATTCGCTTATGGAAATGGAATGGAATGGTGCAAAGGATCTGCATTAAAATTAAGTTGTACTCATGAAGATCATGTAATTATCAAAGTTCGGAATAACATCATTACGATATTTAACAACGGCATCCTTTGCGGAACCTCAAATACCAATAGTTCAATTAAACCAAACGATGGGGCATTTTTAATTAATCCTTCTTTTGCCGGAACAGTTTCCGGATTAAAGATCTCTACTGAATAGGTAATAACAGGCTTTAATTGCATCGTTTCATTATTAATGTACCTTCATACCGTTAACTTAGCCCACATGCGCTATATCATCCAACATTTTAAGTCCATTATTGAAACCTATAAAGGCGAGATTCCCCTGGCGCATTTCCTGAAAACTTATTTCAAACAATACCCCATTCTCGGCAGCAGGGACAGAAAGATATTGAGCGCTATGGCCTATAGCTGGTACCGCTGCGCAAAGGGAATAGGGAATGATGAAATGCTCAATGGATTAATGGCCCGATGGCTCACTGAGAATAAGCTGCCTGCTACCCCCCTTGCTGAGTTGTTAACTGATAATACTCAATCAATACCCTTTGATCTTAATGCGATTTTCCCTTACGATATACCTTTGTCTGATGGTATAACCAAGGAAGAATGGCTCCAATCCATGCTGGTACAGCCTGACCTCTTTATACGCATCCGCAAAGACATGGGCAAGATCACCAGCCTGCTCAACAGCCAGCAGATACCATTCACCTTCATCACCGACACCTGCCTGTCATTGCCCAACGGAGCGAAAATAGATGCATTGCTGCCCCCGGAAAGCTATGTGGTGCAGGATGCTTCTTCGCAACAAACAGGCGCTTATTTTAATCCAAAAAAGAATGAGCAATGGTTCGATTGCTGCTCGGGCGCCGGAGGCAAATCATTATTGCTTAAAGACCTGGAATCCGGCGTACGCCTCACCATCACCGACATCCGCGACAGCATTATTTATAACCTGCAAAAACGCTTCCGGCAATACCGCCATGTACCCCCGGTAGCACATGTAGCAGATGTAGCCAACAGTCACCAACTTGATAAAACAATAGGCAGTAAGCAATTTGACAATATCATTTGCGACGCCCCCTGCAGTGGCTCCGGCACATGGTCGCGCACACCCGAACAAATGTATTTCTTTGATCCTGCTACCCTGCCCTCCTTCTCTGCATTGCAGAAAACAATAGCCACCAATGTATCCCGCCATTTAAAGCCCGGCGGCAGACTCATCTATATTACCTGCTCCGTTTTCAAAAATGAAAATGAAGAGGTAGTAGCAGAAATAATTAAAGCCGCTCCCGAACCATCCAGATTAGAAGTAGTACATCAGCAACTCATAAACGGCATCACCCACAAAGCAGACAGCATGTTCATAGCCATCCTCAAAAATGCTGGAACATAGAGGAGTGAACTATTGCCAAATTGCTGAATTACACATTGTCACATTATTACCAAATTGTCAAATTGCCACATTATCAAATTGAGCCATTGAGCCATTTCTATATTAGCCATTCATCTTATTCACATATCATGGTTAAGCCCCTTTAGGGGTTTGGGGTTTTGTTTTAAACTTATTAATCGCATTCCTCGTAAAGTCGCTCAATACCAGGTGCCCGCTGATGGCCGCACGTTCCGACAGCAGCGAATCCCAGTTCTCCGTGCCGTGCCAGAATATCTTTTTCAGTTGCGCCATAGCATCCGGGCTGCTGTCCGCCAGCCGCTCCGACAGTTTTAATACGGCATCATCCACCTCATGGATAGTCTTATGTAGCTCCGAATACAGCCCGTGCCGCTTCGCCCACTCTGCCGACCGCCATTCTGTAGCGTCAATTGCCAGTTGCGAGAAGCAGGCAACCCCTATCTTTCGCTCCACAGCCGGGCCCACCACAAACGGCCCTATGCCCACAGCCAGTTCGCTGAGTTTCACCGCACACTCTTCCGTAGCTATTGCATAATCCGTAGCGGCTATGATCCCTACCCCGCCGCCCACGGCCTTGCCCTGCACCCGGCCTATGATCAGCTTATGGCATTTGCGCATCGCATTGATCACATGCGCGAAACCACTGAAAAAATGCTTCCCTTCCGCCTCATTGCTGATGGCCATCAGCTCATCAAACGACGCCCCCGCGCAAAAAGCCTTATCACCAGAGCTCCGCAGCACTATTACCCTTACCCGGCTGTCAATACCCACATCATTTATGGCTTTTGCCAGGTCGTTAAGAATAGCCGCCGGCAGCGAATTGCTCGAAGGGTGAAAGAATTCAATAGTAGCGATGCCATGTTCTATTTCATGGCTTACATAGCCTTCTGTGTGGTGCATAAGTAATTATTGGTTTGCAACTCAAAGTTACTTCAAAAACGGAAATATGGAAATTGGTAGCAATTCAGCCTGTTTCGAAATGAAATTGCAACCCTATTTCAGGATGGAATTTATTGTGAGTTAAATACAACCTTTTTCCGCATTAATTGTAGTGACCATCAACAACCTCAACAATTATCATAATTTTGATGCCGGAATCCTGGCACTGAGCCATAGTAAATGTAAGGCAGGAAAAGATTATGAAACAATGTCCGAAAGAACAATAGGTATAATGGGCGCCATGCCCGAAGAAATAAATGAGGTGGTGCATCTGCTCTCCGGGATGCAGGAATGCACCATGGGCATGAGGACCTATTACACAGGCAAGCTACATGGTATCAGTACCGTTGTTGTGTTCTCCAGGTGGGGCAAGACAGCCGCCGCGGCCACTGTTTCCACATTGATCCTTGAGTTCAAAATAACCGAGCTCATCTTCACAGGCGTAGCCGGGGCCATAAACCCCTCATTAAGGATCGGGGACATAGTCATTGCAAAACGCCTTATCCAGCACGACATGGATGCAAGGCCGCTAATGCCCCGGTATGAAATACCGCTGCTTAACATCACTTATTTTGAAACCCATAAAACCCAGCTGGACATTGCAGTAAACGCGGTAAATGATATGGTAGAAAACAAACACCTTCATGCCTTAATTGACAGCACGGAATTAAACCACTTTGGCATTGAACACCCCCGGTTACTTATTGGCGATATTGCAAGCGGCGATAAATTCTTTTCAAACGGTGACGACAAGGGCAGTTTATCGGAGCAGTTGCCAGCCATATTATGTGTGGAAATGGAAGGCGCAGCCGTGGCGCAGGTATGTTATGAATATAATACCCCCTTCACCATTATCAGGACCATATCAGACACCGCAGATGAAAAATCGGAAATTGATTTTCCTTCTTTCATCCATTGCATTTCGAGTAAGTATTCTGTTCAGATAATAAAGAACATCTTCAAACAATTCTAAAGGCCGGTGATAAACCCGTCATTTTCTCTCTGAGTTACATCTGTTTTCAAAAATAAAAAACCGCCTCAAAATTGCTTTTGAAACGGTCTTTATATTTTTCTAATCTTTCAATTACCTTACTAATGTTAAATCTCCTGTTTGTTCTATGGTATTTCCACCGCAATCATATTTTAAGTAGTAGAAGTACACGCCTATATCCTGTGGTACACCATTGTAATTACCATCCCATTGCATATTGCTGTTTGTGGATTCAAATACTGTTTGTCCCCAGCGGTTAGCAATACGGAAAATGTGGAACCTGTGATAACCCACATAAATAGGACGGAAGACATCATTCTTATGATCACCGTTTGGAGTAAAAGCATTCGGGAAGTTTACGGAGCAGCATGAGCTCGGGTCTATTTCCTGGCTGGTACTTGCAGGGCATCCGAAAGGATCCGTCACTAAAAGTGAGATGATGCTCTTCGATTGTTCTACCTTGCCCCAGGTAACACCTTTATTGATATTCTGGAAGAAGTGCGCGGGCGACCATACATAGGAATAATTATAGTCGTTTGTATTAGCTATGAACATTATACTGTCTTCCAGGCATAAGGGGCCATTCTTGGTTGTGTATTTAAAGGATGCGTCCGGAATGGTATGCACAAAGATCGTATCAACAGTAGGCGGCGCTTTACAACCTTCATCTGTTGCCGAAAATACTTCTATAACATGCCTGCCGCTATCGTTCCAGCTTATGCTGAATGGCCCTCCGCTGTTTTCATTATGCGCTATGATATTTAGAGCGGTTGTGGTCCCCATCGGAACATGGTCTATCATCCATGTAAATACGGACGCATTATCAGATTTGTTACTCAATGCCAGGCCAACAGTATCTCCAACACAAACATCAGCTTTGGAAAAGGCAGTAGCTGTTGGGTGCGGGATAATGGGTATCCGGACGAATGTATCAAAGGAACACATGCCATTGTAATCACTAACAAACAGCTTTACATAATTATTTTGCGTTACAGTATCGAACCGCACATATATCATAGAATCACTAGCAAGCGAAACTCCTATACCGGTATTTATTTTAGAACTATAAGATTCACCATTGGGAATCGTCCATACATATGCCGGATCAACCAGCGAAGGACCGGTATAGGATAGCCATATGGAATCGTACTGGCAAACCAATGGTCTTTCCGGTGTGATATAAAAATTGGGTTTGTACAACACAGTAACTTTTATCGGCGTCCTGTCACTGACACAATGATGTATTGTCGTTTGATCAACATACCAGGTGAAACTACCCGGAATGTCAGTTGAAGGTACAGGAACAGGAACGATTTGCAAACCACCTGTATTGGCCATATACCATTTAAGGGTATCGTTGCCTGATGCAGTAATTACAGCGGATGGTGTAAACTGGCAATAAGTAGTGTCAGCAGTAACCGGAGGGGCCGGCTTTGGATTAACAATAACAGAATCCATAGTACTGTCACTCACACAACCCAATACCGTTTGCGTTACAAAATAAAAGGTCTTACCAGGTATTGATGTACCGGGAGTAGGTGCAATTGGCGTGCCCACAGGGGAGCCGTCATACCATAATAGGTCGGTACCTGTAGCAACTAACTGCCTGGGTGTAAAAAATTGACAATACTCCTGCGGTATTGCAGGCGGTGGCGGAGGTTTAGGAGGATCCTTTAATACTACAGGGCCTACTACATTATATGGGCATAATGTTCCTATAACAGTAATAAGATCGTATGTGCCTGCCGACAATCCTGTCAAAACTACTTTTCCTGCGCCGGAAGCCAGCAGAGTAACGGTTTGGGGAACGCCATTAAATCTATAACTGATTTTAAACGAGGTCAATGGGATTAACCCTCTCAGAGTAATAGATCCATCTTTGGCATTACAATGTGTAGGGTCTGAGAATCCGTCAATAGCAATTATTGTAGGCGGTGGCTCTGTAATGGTTACAGCTGTTTTACTTGTGCATCCTGTTTTATCGCTTATACTAACAGTATAAGTGCCGGCAGCCAGGCCGGTAGCGGCGGCTGTTATTTGAACAGGTATGCTGTTCCAGCTATAAGTAAACGGCGGTACCCCACTTGTCGGCAATGCGTTAGCCGTGCCGTCCTTATACCCGTAACAGGAAACATTTGTTGAGGAGACAAGAGGGATCACGCCTATAGCAGTTATCCGTATGGTATCGGTAAGGGTGCATCCTGCCGCATCAGTTACCGTATATATATACTTATTAAGGCCTAAAGCAGGAGTAACAGTGGTCGGATCGCATGTGCCGCAACTTATGGAGCCCGGACCACCAGACCATGCATAAGTTAATGGTAAAGCAATATCTGTAGCCCTTGTAGTTAATGATACACTAGAACCTATACAAACTGTTGTGTCATGACTTGGTTTTACTGCCAGCATTGTGGGCCTGACCGTTGTATAAAGGGTATCCGGGCAGCCATATCCGGGATATGGGGTTAAAATGACTGCGTAAGTGGTAGGAACCCCGGGCGTAGGAATTGTAATAGTATCGGCAGAACCATATAAAATGGTAAAGGTTGACGAATCATACCAGTCGTACTTAGCGTAACCGGGAGGCGCTGTAAGGATTGTATTAGATGAATTACATGAAACATTGGTAATTGCAAAAAGCCCGCAGGCCATATCTAAATAGCCATATCCGAAATGCCCGCCAAATCCACAGTCTGCAGCAATAAAATCAATGGTAACTGTCTTGCCCCCATATGCGGTTAAGTTCATACTTCCTAAGGACCAGGGTTTATAATACACACTAAAGCCTGTTTTTGAAAGCTTAAATCCCGGTAAAGATGATGATGTTATATAATTGAAATGGGCGCAGGCAATAGGAAGGCCGGTGACAGAATCATAAGCGCTTACTTCAAACCTTGGCTGTCCGCTGGCAGGGTGCCCGCCATCTTCCAGAACTACTGCATAGTGATAATAAATGCTATAACTAACTCCAGGAGGAACATGTATTTGATAACGCGCCATTTCAGCGCAATAATTAATCGTATCATGGCCCAATTTGCAGGAATACGACCCGGCCCCAACAACAGGGAAAAGGCCATAAGGGTCAAGAGTAACACCAGATGTCAGATCTTCTCGGCCTGATACAGGGGGGCTTGGACTTAAGGTTAGAACTGTATATGGAGTACCGGCGGCGGCTAATCCGTTAAAAAAGACCCAATTAGACAGATTTCCATATTCAAAATCCATATTTGGCTGACAAGAAGGAGGTTGTCCGATTGCTGAAGTATAAAGAAAAATAAACAACAGCGGCAAAATCAATTTTTTACAATTCATATAGGTTGAATTAGGTTCATAAAATATTTATTCCGGCAATAAACTTATATCTTCAAATATAATCCGTTTATCTATAATAACAAAAAATCACTTCAATTATTTTTTTTATTATTGAGCAATAAAGTGAAGATTTTTAAAACTTAAACTATTGATCTTTCGGTGAATAAATAGAGACATATACATCCATTATAAAGGTTGGGTATTATCAAGAAAATATTTACTTTTTCCCAGTCAGCCAGGCATCAGTAAGTAATGCAAGGCTATTGATTATGCAACCTTTCTGCTTTCTTTAACGATTTAGTTTTGCCATCTTCCCTAAATTTGATTTCCACTCAAAGAATCATTGAATGAAATTGTTAACACTATTATTTATTGCCATTTCATTATGCAGCCATGCACAGGTTAAAAATGACCTTGTAAGGCAAAAAATAAAAGGAATAATCAGAACCGTTACTGAATATGAATATGATGCTGAAAAGAATGGTTTAATATCCAAAAACATAAACAAGTATGACCAAAAAGGGAATCAATTGGAATTTTACTCCTACGCCCCGGATAATAGTATGCTTTCTAAATCCATCTTCAATTATAATGACAGCGGCAAACTCATTGATATAATCCGATACAAGGGGGATGGTACTTTTAATGCAAAGACTACCTGTAAGTATGATACAAGGGGCAACCTGGTTGAAGAAGATAATTATGATGTA
This sequence comes from uncultured Bacteroidota bacterium, assembly GCA_903887005.1. Lineage (GTDB taxonomy): Bacteria > Bacteroidota > Bacteroidia > Chitinophagales > Chitinophagaceae > Nemorincola. The sequence goes on from CAISOH010000431.1 coordinate 24,984, forward strand.
TCAGGCACATTATTCATGAAAGCCCTCTCGGCATATAATGGAAATGGAAACCGGAGAGTTTGCGACCGGTTTAATGAATATGGCATCCTGTTCCTGAAGTCCAATTTCAAATATGATGACGACGGAAATGAGATGGAAGAAAAACAATATGATTCACACCACGGCTTGAAATTTAAAACTACCTATGCATATGATGGCGTTGATGCTAAGGGTAACTGGCTCAAAAGAACCACTTTCAAAAATGATAAGCCCACAGCCATTACAGAGCGCATAATTGAATAAGCGGGCAATAAATTGACCTCAGTTTTATAAATAGCCATAAAGGATTGTTAATACAACAACCCCTTATTATACTATTGGTAATTACCTATCTGGTCGTGAAGCAATTTTCAGAAAATGTTTTCAAATAATTTGCAACGAATTGCGGGTTTTATTGCCTGCCAAACATTTTTTATGTTAATTATTTTTAACGCACTTAATTTATCTGAAACGTGCGATTGGCACAGTTATTACTCCTACCTAATCGAAAACAAATAATTAACAATAGTAAACAAATAATTTTATGAAAACGAATACGAAGAGAAGGATTATCGCAACTGCCGCATTGCTGCTTTTTGCGATTGGTGCAGGGTATTTATATATAAACCATGAGCGCACTTTAAATAATGGACAGGATAAAACCGTAACAACGTCTCCAATGTCTGAAAACCCGGCTTCAATTGCCCGGTCGCCGGTAATAACTCCAACTACGGCTGCAACAGCGTCTTTAGATAATAATCAGAAGAAGAATTCTGAAAGTAAGGCATTAGCCACTAATTTTAAACATAGGCGCCACCATTCTAAAAACGGGAATAATAAGGATGAACTGATTGGCCTTAATACAACCCGAAATTATGAAGGCAATCTGCCTGTAGCGGTAGCTACCAAAAATGATGAGGAGAAAACAAAAGTACCTCCGGTACAAAACACGGTTCCAATAAGTGTTCAACAAATTAAGGAACGACAAAATAAGAATAGAAAATCAGGAAGTATAAATTTTGCACCTGAAATAGGCGCAAACATAAATGGGTTAAATCATAACAATACATCCAACCTTTATACATATGGTTTTCACGCCGGCGTTATGATGAATATTGGGTTAAATGACGCTTTCGCCCTGCAGCCCGGATTAAGGTACATTCAGAAAGGTAATGAAGAAAAGCGTGTTTCTTCAGCTAACATAGCGGAAGTTTCTTTACCTATGGAAGTTAACACTACCAGGAAGACAATGCTGGAATATATAGAACTACCTTTAAACTTAGTTTATAAGTTTGGCGGTGAAAAAGGGACTTCCCGTTTTATGATAGGGGCCGGGCCATATGTTTCTTACTTAGTAAATGCAAAAGATAATATCAAATCAACAACAACCAACGATGAAGGATTTGTGGTGAACACAAAAAACTATACCACAACTACTACAGCCAATATGAAGAAACTTGATTATGGAATAGGTGGTTTCATTGGTTGCCAGGCCGCAAAAGGCTTCTATGCAAAAGGTGGCGCCGAATTAGGATTAAGGGATATAGTTCAGGATCCCGTAAATGGCAATTCAGACCGCAATTTTAATTTCATGATTTCCGTAGGTTATATTCTCGGGTCAAAAGCTAAAGTTTATTGATTCGCCTGATTTTTTATTCTCTTAAACGAACCACTCATAATCTGAGTGGTTCGTTTATTTATACCTTTTGGGAATATCCAATAACGGCATTAAGCTATTTCCGGTTTTCTGTTTATTCGTATTATAAGTCATTTTATTTGCCTTTAAGCACCTATTCAGATATATTTCCTGTTACCCTTCTGTTAAGAAAAACCATATAATACAGGATAATTCAGTAGTAATAACATGCATAGTTTGTATATGCCGTCCTGAGACTGCAAAATGCCTGTATTTTATACTATCTCCAGTTGTTTATTATGGGTATAATGAATTGCGATATTTGCCTCTAAGCGATTATTTTTTTGAGCGTTTCCTGTTACCCTTCTGTTAAGGGTTCTGAATTTGCTTTTAGCTCAAAAAATATACCGATATATTTGTACTCATTCCTTAATTTATTAATCGTAAAAATGTTAAATCAACTTGGTAATAGACTTCCATGCTGGCATTATGCTCATAGCGGTTTATTTGCATATAAACGATTATTATAAACACGTTTTCTGTTAGCCCATTGTTAAGAAAAAATTGATTACTGTAGTATAAATTAGTTACCACAATATGTACACTATGCTAATAACCTGTTTTTAATACATGCAAAATAGCTTAAGAGCGTATTATTATTCATGTTTCCTGTTACCCAACTGTTAATGATCTAAAATTAAGTTTTAGCACAAAAATAAACTGATATATTTGTCAACCTATTTTGAAAATATTTTTTTATTTATGAACTCTTAAAATGTTAAATCAATTTGGTAAAGGCAAATGAAATGCATAGCACCCAACAGTAGATAAATTGTTTCCCGGATAATTTACAGTGAATGATTACCAGCTTCACATTGCGGTCATTTTTCCTGCTGATTTTTTCAACTATTTCTATTTGTTGAAACCTGAGATTGGGTATAGTTATTATTTCTTTGCTTTATCGAATAAAATTATCTACACCATAAAATATTATTTTATGACAACGAATACGAAGCGAAAAATTATTGTAACAGCAGCATTACTGCTGCTTATAATGGTTGCAGTCAGTTTTTTAAATTATAAAAGCTCTAATAATATAGGACTAAATGGGAACCTGGCTGCAATGACTCGTGAGGGTGTTACCAATCCAACTGATGAGGCCTTACATAAAAATTCAAATGCCGATAACGCAAATATTGCATCTGAAGATAAAAGTCCGGAAAAGCGACACCGCTTTAGTGGTGCGAGTAAAATAGCTATCGTTGACGATGATCAGTTTAGCCTTTCTGCCTCAGCTGGTTATGCAGGAAACATTCCGGTGCTCTCCCTGGCAGCTTACCAGGCAATGAGGATTAATAAACCACAGGTTTACAATTTGCAAAATATCGCTATTCTTAGTGATCAACTGGATAACACTAAGAATAAAAAAGCAGAAAGAGTAAATTTCGCACCTGAAATTGGCGTTAACTTTAATGATTTGTATAATAACAATGCATCTACTCTTTCAACAAATGATTTCCACGGTGGTATTTTGATGAATGTTCGTTTAAACAGTGCTTTCGCTTTACAGACAGGTTTATTATACATTGTTAAACGTAATCAGGAAAAGAGTGTTTCCTCTACAACCTCGGATCCTAACGGTCCTATGGCACTTACTACAACCACGAAGATTGGGCTTCAATATTTGGAATTACCGCTAAATCTCGTTTATAAGTTTGGAGATATGGAGGGGGCGCCGCGTTATATGGTGGGCGCCGGGCCATATGTTTCTTACTTAATAAATGCACAGGATGACGTCCAGACAGTAACAAAAGACAATCATGGATCTATTGTAAACACAAAAAATACTACTTCAAATTCCACTTCCAATATGAAGAAAATGGATTATGGGGCAGGCGGGTTTATAGGCCTCCAGATGCCAAAAGGCTTCTATGGTAAAGTGGGAGCAGAATGGGGATTCAGGGAGATCAAAGATCCTGTAAATGGCAAACCTGTTGACCGGAATTATACTATCATGGTCACTTTAGGTTACCTGATAGGGTCACAAAATAGTATCTATTAAGCTTTTACTGATTGGGCTTCAAAATACGGCATTAAAAAAAAATCCGCCAGGGCGTGGGCCCTCCAATGAGTTTTTAATACCGCAAAGGATTTTAATTGAATATTTCAAGGTAGCCTGACTTCTTAGCAGCAATTATCAATGCCGGTTTTTGCAGTTCAATTGGCATTACTTAATTTCATTCTACACCCCCTTACCGAAAAGAGTGTTGCAGTTATTTGGCATTGTCAAATAATATCAGATAACAGTATCTGTCACGAATAACGGTCATGAATTAAGGATATGCCGGGAACACGGCCCCGCACATTTAGCGGGCAGGGTTTGGGGTTACTGTTAGTTTACACTATCTTTACTGCACTGCTTAATTTTGCAAAATACGTATATTTTGAATTTCACTGATTTTGATTTTGAAGATGATTTGATGGATGGCATAGATGCTATGGGTTATAAAACCGCCACTCCAGTACAGCAACAAGTAATACCCCAAATCATAGCAGGGAAAGACATTATTGCTGCCGCGCAAACAGGTACGGGTAAAACAGCTGCCTTTTTATTGCCAATAATTCATAAATTAATTACCCAACCTCATGATGCGCAGCAGATCAATGCAATGGTCATTGTACCCACCCGCGAACTTGCCGTGCAAATAACACAAATACTGGAGGGTATATCTTATTTTACTTCAGTAAGCTTTATTTCAGTATATGGCGGTACCGGCGGCGCTTTATTCGCTAATGAAAAAAAGGCGCTCACATCAGGTGTGGATATTGTAATCTGCACACCCGGAAGGATGATCTCGCACCTCAATATGGGGTATGTAAAACTTGACGGGCTAAAATACCTTGTACTTGATGAAGCCGACAGGATGCTGGATATGGGATTTTATGACGACATTATCAAGATTATTTCTTACTTGCCCAAACACAGGCAGAACCTGATGTTTTCAGCAACAATGCCCCCTGCGATCAGAAAACTGGCGAATACCATTCTTCATAAACCTGTGGAAATAAACATTGCCATTTCCAAACCCCCGGAACAGATTGTACAGGAAGCATTCCTGGTATATGACGCGCAAAAGATACCATTGGTAAAATATGTATTGCAGCAAAAACAGTTCGATAGTGTTTTGGTATTTTGTTCCAGTAAACTCAACGTTAAACAATTATGTGAAGAACTAAGAAGGTCCAGATTTTCTGCAGACCAGATCCAATCGGATCTGGAACAGGATAAAAGAGAACAGGTACTGCTTGATTTTAAAAGTAAGAAATTGAAAATCCTGGTAGCAACCGATATCCTGAGCAGGGGAATAGATATAGAGGATATTGACCTTGTAATCAACTATGATGTTCCTCATGATGGAGAAGATTACATACACCGTATCGGGCGAACAGCCCGCGCAGCCAGTAAGGGCACAGCCTATACTTTCATCACCCTGAAAGAACTGCATAAATTTGAGCGCATAGAACGGCTGCTGGGACATGCGGTAACAAAACAAAAAGTACCTGAGCAATTTGGCCCGGCGCCTGAACCCGGTGAAGCCATACACAAACCGGCAAGAAAAAAACATAAAGGACTCAGGCGAAATAAATAGCTGATTTTGGAATTTTATTAAAATATCATTTTGAAATGGCACGATTTTGACACAAATACAATTGAAAACATAAAAATTCAGATTATTTTTCATTTTTTTAGCCGTTGGTTTTTTATTAACTCCCAAACAGAAAATAATTTATGAGCATTTTAACTCGTTTTATTATTGTTGATGATGATGAATTTAACAATAAGATATGCACTGTTACTATTGAAAAAATGGACAAAAAAGCTGATATTAAAACCTTTCTCGACCCTTTGGAAGGATTTGTGCATATAGCAACTGAATATTCAAAACCTGAAAATAATGCTACCGCGATTCTTTTTCTCGACATAAACATGCCGGGAATGAATGGCTGGGAATTCCTGGAACGGTTCGATGGTCTTGATGAATCAATTAAAAACCGTATAAAAATTTACATCCTGTCTTCCTCTGTTGATAAAAGAGATATGGAAAAAGCCCGGAAAAATAAATACGTACAACATTACCTTGTAAAACCACTAACCGGGGAAACAATAAGGCTGGTGACTCATTCACAAAACAGAACTCCCAAAAAATAGTTTTGTTATTTGTGCTGCTTCTAAATAGAACAATAATGATATAATATACTTATCGTTGGCTGATATCGGCATTTTGAAAATAAATAAACAATATATTTTCATAAAAACAGGCCTATTTCAGGAGCAATTTTAAAAAAGTGTCCCGGAAATAAAATATTCCTTTCTGGTTATCCTAAAAAGTATATTTTTGCACCATAAAAAATTAAACGCATTATCTATGTCTGAAATTGCAAATCGCGTTAAGAAAATTATCGTGGACAAATTGGGTGTTGACGAATCTGAAGTTACACCGGAGGCGAGTTTTACAAATGACCTCGGTGCTGACTCGTTAGACACCGTAGAATTGATTATGGAATTCGAAAAAGAATTCAATATTTCAATTCCTGATGAACAAGCTGAAACCATCACTACGGTTGGTCAGGCTATTGCTTACCTGGAAGAACATGTAAAGTAATTTACTAACCACTACAGTAACTGAAAATCGTTCGATGAACTTAGAGTTAAAACGAGTTGTCGTTACGGGCCTCGGCGCCGTGACGCCATTAGGCAACGGCATACCCGCGTATTGGGATGGGCTGGTTAATGGTGTTTCCGGCGCCGATTTCATTAAGCAATTTGATGTAACCAAGTTCAAAACGAAATTCGCCTGCGAGGTCAAAAACTTCAACCCTGAAGATTACTTTGACCGCAAGGAAGCACGTAAACTGGACCGTTTTTCCCAACTTGCGCTTGTTGCTGTTGAGGAAGCCGTGCGGCATGCAAAACTATCGGGAGAAGGTATTAACCATGACAGGGTAGGCGTCATCTGGGGATCGGGAATCGGAGGGATGATCACTTTCATTGAAGAAATGAAAAATTACAATGCCGGTGATGGCACCCCCCGGTTTAACCCCTTCTTTATACCTAAACTGATACTGGACATTGCCGCAGGCCATATTTCCATGAAATATGGTTTTCGCGGGCCTAACTTTTGTACGGTGAGCGCCTGCGCTTCTTCTACCAACGCTATCATTGATGCCACAACATACATAAGGCTCGGCAAAGCCGATGCTATTGTATGCGGAGGATCTGAAGCGGTAGTAACGGAAGCTGGTATTGGCGGTTTCAATGCCATGAAAGCCCTTTCGGAACGGAATAATGATCCGCAGACCGCAAGCCGCCCGTTCGATCTTAATCGTGACGGGTTTGTTTTAGGCGAAGGTTCAGGCGCAATTATTCTTGAAGAATATGAACATGCCAAACGCCGGGGAGCCCACATCATTGCTGAAGTAGCGGGTGGCGGCCTCAGTGCTGACGCATACCATCTTACAGCTCCACACCCCCAGGGGCTTGGAGCGTATAATGTAATGAAAAACGCGCTCGACGATGCAGGTATGAAACCGGAAGACATTGATTACATCAACGTTCACGGCACTTCCACACCGCTCGGCGATATCAGCGAAATAACTGCTATCCAGAGAATATTCGGGGAACACGTTTATAAAATAAATATCAGCTCTACCAAATCAATGACCGGCCACCTCCTCGGGGCTGCCGGGGCCATTGAAGCGATCGCGGGTATTCTGGCTACCGTGCATGATATCATCCCCCCTACTATCAATCATTTTACAGATGATCCTTCTTTCGATCCTCGTCTAAACTTCACTTTTCATAAATCGCAAAAACGTATTGTAAATGCTGCTTTGAGCAATACGTTCGGATTTGGTGGACATAATGCGTCGGTGATCTTTAAAAAACCATCTCCTTAGCTTTGCGGCGCTTTATCCATCGCATACTAAACAAAGTTTCATCCGACGACAAGCAGTTGTTGCTGCAATTAGAACACCTTTTGGGATTTAGTCCCAAACATATTTCTTATTACCGGCTGGCACTGATGCACCGTTCAAAACCCGAAGAGGTAACCGACAGCAATGAACGGCTGGAGTTTCTCGGAGACGCGATTTTGGGCGCTATCATCGCTGAATACCTGTTTAAGAAATATCCTTACCAGCCTGAAGGCTATCTTACGGAGCTGCGTTCAAAGATAGTAAGGCGGGAAACGATGAACAATGTGGCGCTGCGGATGGGCCTCAATAAACTGGTCCAGTACAACAAAAATGACCGTGGCTTAAGCCGCAGCCATATATTCGGCAATGCCCTCGAAGCATTAATTGGCGCTGTTTACCTCGATAAGGGGTTTATAAAAACCCGCAATTTTATCCTCAACCAGATAGTGCGGGAGTACATAGACCTTGATACTATGGAAAGCACCGATACTAACTATAAAAACCAACTCCTCAGTTGGGCGCAGCGCAAAAATTACCTGCTTAGTTTCGACACCCTGGATGAAAAGACAGAAGCCTCCCGCAAACTATTTACCGTAGGCATTATGATAAACGGTGAGTTATTTGCAAATGGCACCGGATTCAATAAAAAAGAAGCCGGCCAGGTAGCAGCTCAGAAAGCACTGGAGAAAATAAATAAGAACGGCTTAGCTTAATTGCGCAATGGCTCAATTACTTAATGTCTGATACTGGTCGAAGTGTCTCACTTCGTCCTTATTTGTGCAAGCGTCTCGCTTGCGACGGAAACGGGACGCTCAATGGCTCAATTTATTATATTCATGTACTTAGCCTTTGTCATTCTGAGTAAACAATTTGCTGCGCACAAGCTCTTTGAAAATGACAGGAAACTTTGTGAGGTACGTAACACACTCCCCTCCTTTTTTCAACTTAGCATTACCCAAAACTTTTTTTTAGGAGATCAATGTGTATAACTTGCAT
>CAISOH010000432.1 GCA_903887005.1 uncultured Bacteroidota bacterium
GGGGTAATTATTCACGTTTGTTTTATGCCTACGCTTAGCATCGAATCACCGCAGTATCTACGCTCTAATTGCTTCTGCGAGCCCTGAATGTTAGCTTAGCTTACGTTCTTCAAAAAGGAGCGAAGGGGATAAGCAGTTTTCGCATTAAAAAAACTTCACAACAAATTGCGGCCTGCAGGCACCCCTGTGCAGCGGGTGGAATATATTATTGAGTTGCTTTTGCTTCGCATTTTTGAAACAAAGATTAAACAGGATGAAACCTTTAAACCGCTCCGTAAGCTATTCTCTGAAGATTATAAGTGGAAAAATCCTAAAACAGGGCAAGAAGAAAGTAATATTAACCGGTTATTTTCTTATCTCTCCACAGTTTCCAATGACCAGATTTTAGCAGAATTAAACAATAACTTTTTCCCATTTTATTCTACCATATTACAGAGCGCCAGACAGGTTTTTGAAGGGAACCTGCCACAAAAAGTACAAGACCAGCTTGTGCTGATAGAGGAGGTATTTTCTAATTCCAACTTCACGAACAATGTAAACAGCGGAAACCTTGGGGAAGTAATAGATATTGTAACGAATGAAATAGAAGAAGATCGGTTGCTGAAAACTGACCTGCTTGGCGATGCCATAGAATCTGCATTAAGTGAAACGGGCGGTACAAAAGATATTGGTTTGTTCCGGACGCCAGCGCATGTGCGGCAGTTTATGACAGCTTTGGTGAACCTGATTTTGACGACATGATATTTGACCCTGCCTGCGGAACAGGCGGTTTTTTGTTTGACGCATTTGAGTTTGTGATGCGCCGGACTGACCCTGAACGAAACTGGCCCGGAGAAAAAGCTCACCCGGAATTGAAGCAATGGTTTGATGAATACTTCAAATACAACCAGATTGATTTTCCCAGCATAGACCAAAGCACACAATTTTATCGCAGCGGGGTGGCGGGTATAGAATATCTTGGTATGATACGCAAGATGGCCGCCATCAATTTTTATGTACGCCAACTTAACCCCGCCAATATAGCGCAGGGGGATAGTTTAGCCATGTACCGCCCCGCAACGGATGCCGGAAGTAAAAGTATAGTGCTTGCCAACCCGCCCTTTGGCGCCCAACGCGACCAGGAATCTTATCCTGATGTATGGGGAGAATATTCAAAGGAAAGTGAAACAACTATTTTGTTTGTGAAGCTGATGTTTGAATATCTGAAGGATGGCGGGAAGTGTGCGGTGGTGGTATCGGAAGGATTTCAGACATGGGATCAGTTCAGCGCAAAAGCATTGCGCAAAATGCTACTGGATGAAGCGCAACTGAAAGCTGTTATTTCCTTGCCACAAGGACTGTTCATCAGTAAAAGCGGGCAAGGGCCGAAAACATCTATTCTGCTGTTTGAAAAAGGCGGCAAAACGGATTGGGTATGGTTTTATAAAATAGTGAATGATGGCTACAGCATGGGAACCAACCGTAAAGATCAACCGGGCAACCAGCTTGTGGAATGCCTGGAGCTGTACCATGAATATGTGAAGCATGACAAGCGCCCGCCTGAAAGCAAACACCAGTTTTGCGTACCGGCGGAATGGATTAAGACCCTTGACCCGAGGATAAAGGACAAGATAAGAACCGAAACCCGTGCTGAGATGGAAGCTAAAGCCATAGCCGAACGGCAAAAGAAAACAGACGACCTTGATAAAAAACTAAAAGCAGGAAAAATAAAAAAGGCGGAACAGCAAACAGAACTTAACCAGTTTGAGCACCTGCTTGAAAACCGTATAGAGAATGAAATAGCTAAACAGATAGAAAAGGCACATAATTATGCTTTTAATCTTGCCAATTACCGTAGTGACTTTGCAATCGAAGAATTACCTGAATATAGTAAAGGGATTCACAATGAAGCCGCCCTTGAGACAATATGGAAAACTTTAAATCAAACAAACGGGATTAATAAAAAATTATTCGACGCATTACATTCATTAAATCTTACTCATGCAGTGGAAGCTGATATGGTAAGGGAGTTTTTAAGCAGGCAGGATGATACAGAGATAGCTCTTTATGACGAGTTGAAAAAATTAAAATAATTATTAGACACCGGGAATAAATATCCTACTGTCTCCATAAAAGAAACCTGTAGTTATGAAAAAGGAAAGTTGGGTACGATGGCAACTGACGCTGGGCATTTTCCTTTTGTAGTAACAGCAGCCGGACGGAAAACTGCGCCAGAATACCAGTTTGATACGAAAGCTGTTTGTATTCCATTAATTTCTTCCAAAGGACATGGTGCAGCAGCACTAAACAGAATCCATTACCAGGAAGGTAAATTTGCTTTAGCAAACCCATTGTTTGCCGCAATACCCAATAACCCCGAAACTGAATTACTGCCTAAGTATCTTTATTACATTTTAGATAGGCGTAGGGAGGACTTGTTTTGCCCACTGATGAAGGGAACAGCCAATGTAGCTATGAGGATGGAAGATGCAATAAATGTTAGATTTCCAATGCCGTCCTTTGAACAACAAATTGAAATCGTATCCCAGATAAATAAACAAAAAGCAATTATTGAGGGGATAGAAATGATTCTTGAGAATTTTGATTCCTACACTTATAATATGGATGACATTCCAAAACATCCTTTAGAAAAAGTTATTAAAGGGCACCTCTAAAAACTAAAGTTAGTAATATTTAATA
>CAISOH010000433.1 GCA_903887005.1 uncultured Bacteroidota bacterium
ATTGATTCATACATACAGCCTAGGGGCGAGGAACTGACGGACTATGGGGGTGTCGCACAATACATATTATCAGACATAGTGAATCGCTTGTATAAGCTCTTATATGCTTGTTATGTATGCACAATCAATGTATATACTATATGTTGTGCTATTTACAACCACAACTGCCCTTGTTGCCCTTATGTTTCTTGCAATGTTCGTAGTTGTATGATGGGCGTGTATATACTTCATCTTCTGGCTTTTCTGTTATAATGGGCGTAATTACTTCTTTATCCTTTTGTGTAATTACTTTATCCGTAATCACTTGTATTGTAATTACATTCCCTATATTCATCAGAGGGGAATATTATTCAATCATTGGCGCATGGCTGGGATATAAAGTTGTTGGTAACATTTGGAGTAAAGACAGAAGAAAGTATAACGGCTTTTTAGTTGCAAATATTCTCTTGATTTTGACAAGCGCGTTTTTCACCCATTTTTTTACTTGGTAAATCTTGAACAAAAAACTAAATGAAGACAATATCTAAATTAATTGTTGGTTTGCTTGTTGCCTGCTTATTCTCATGCAAATCAAAAACAAATCCACGTGTCGGAATATACTATGGTATTGGAGACAAATTTGCATATATAGATTTAGTTTCGGACTCCGAGGGAAATTTGGCCCTCGAAGGCAACAATCAGCAAATACATTGGCTGAACCGTTGGAGAGGAAAATACAAAATAGAAAATGGCATAATTAATTTCGTGCTGGAGGGTAATCAAGAAATGTCGTGTAGAATTAGCAATGATACAATAATTACTAATGGTTCTGCCAACATAGTTTTTGTCAAATCAAAAGTTGTAGAACCAATGAGTATTTATGGCAGGTATTATTATTATGGAGATGATACTTCTACTTATATTGAATTGAGACCACATAATACATTTCGTATTTATCCGAATGATGTAGATAGTCATGATACGGTTGGTATATATTATATTTTAAATAATGAGGTGAGGTTATTTACTTTGGGATGGCAAAGAAGCATGAAAATTGGATGTGATACATTTTATGATGTTAACGGAGGTGACAATACTTTTATTAAAATTGAATCGTCAAAATTAGCAAGTGTCGTAGCCTCAAAAAAATTTTTAGACTTTTGTAAAGAGGTATGGAAAGATAAGGACTATAATCCTGCAAAGTTTAAAGTAAAAAGCAAGGCCTTTAGCAATGCTTTAATCTCGCTATACAGTTTTCCGATTGTTTCTATTTCTTCTAACGAAAAGGAAAATGAAATTACTTTATGTTTCGCCAGAAAGAAAGAAAATGTAGATTGGCTTAATACTAAAACAAGAATGATAGTGGCTTATGTAAAGTTTGATAAGGCAGAGGCAATAATGAACTTGAATAAAGGCGATGATGTTTCAGTGAAGGCAGTTTTTGATAATGCAGATGATATCTATGAGGCGATGACTGATGTCAAAACTTATTCATTTCATTTCTCCCATGCCACCATAATAAAAAACGAATAAGGCTTTAATTTTCAATTTTATGCTCTTAAAAAGATGTTGACAATCACAAAAAACTAAAAATGAATAAAATAGAATTACAGAACAACTATACAGCAGATGATTATGGTGCGAATATTGACCTGTCTGAAATAGAATATCTTATTTACGATGTTGTAAAGCAAGTTTCGGATAATATGCCGAACCACACACCAAACCCAGAATGGACGACACAAATAAAAGAGAAAATTGGTGCTTTAGGGACAGAAAAAGGGTATGAAGTTCATTCGACATTGCACAATAAAGAATGGATGTATGACCTTTTATGGGTTACAAAAAAAGATGGATTGCTCATAAGTGTTAATCTTATTCTTGAGTCAGAATTAAATCATCGTCCTCCTCATTCGGAATTAATCCGGGATTTTGAAAAACTACTTATTGGGAATGCTGAAAACAGAGTAATGATTTGTTTTAATGAAGGTAATTATGACTTACCATCTAATATGGTAAGAGTAATAAAACTCTTCAATGAACGCTGCAAAATTTTCAAAAAAGCTGACAAGGAAATAAGGGTGTTAGTTATAGTTATTGATGATTTTAATGGAGATGTTGTTCCGCATATTATTTGCATATAAAATTCCGCTAAACATTAGATAATAATTGAAAAATCTCCACCAGTTTTTTCAAATCCTCAATAAATTTGTTCGAGAATAGTCCAACTGGGACTACACTTTTTAACAATTGCGCCTTGTAAATCAATGATTTATGAGGCGTATTTGTTTTAGAGGACTTTTTGGGGTACACCTGAAGCGGTTTTAGCCAGGTTTAATAAGTTAATATTTTTCTCTTCCATACACGCGTTAGG
>CAISOH010000434.1 GCA_903887005.1 uncultured Bacteroidota bacterium
CTGTATCGGCGAAGTGCTCCATATATAGCTGAAAGGCGCCTTGCCGGTTACCGGGTTCACTGTCGCGGTACCATTTTTTGCACCATTGCAGCTATCATTGACAACAGACACGGTTGTAGTTACCCTGTCTGTGGTAACTGTTATCGGAGCTGTTTTATGGCAGCCTGCTTTATCCGTAACAGTTACAGTATAAACTGTAGTGACAGAAGGCGATGCAACAGGATTTGGACAGTTAGTGCAGCTTAAGCCCGATGAAGGTGCCCATACATACTGTAAAGGCATATCAAGAGCGCTGTCTGTGGCGCCTGCGCTCATTGTTGCACTTTTGCCGGTACACACTAATGTATCATTACTCGGATTTATTTTCAGGTAGGATGGCATCACCCTCGTGTACAAGGTATCCGGGCAGCCGAAGCCTATATAAGGCTGTATGATAACCGCATAGGTTGTAGCGGTATCAGGTATAGGTATGGTAATGACCTGTGTACCCCCTAAATAATGTGAGAATGTTACTGAATCATACCATGAGTAGGAAGAGAAACCGGAAGGCCCGCTAAGTGTTGCAAGGGTATCATCGCATATATGAGCGTCAATGGCAAACAATCCGCAGGTCATATCAAGGTAACCATATCCCCAATGCCCTCCATATCCGCAATCGCCTGAAGTAGCGTCAAATATTACAGTATGACCGGCAAGCCCCGACAAATTTATACTGGCAGTAGCCCAGCTTTTGTAATATACATCAGATTCTTTTGGTGAAATCAGAAAGCCCGGTAATGCGCCGGCAACATAATTAGCCTGCGCACAAGGAATAGAAAGGCCTGAAGCTGAGTCAATGGTAGTTATCAGGAACCGGGGCTGCGAAGTCGCCGGATGACTCGGGTCCTGCAAAACAACAGCATACCTGTAAATAAGGCTGTAATTATTAACCCCAAGCGGCACGCGTATGTAATAACGGGCCCTTGACGCACAGTACATATTTGTATCATGCATTACTTTAAGGGCATAAGAGCCTCCACCGGGATCAACAATCGGGAAACCGCCATAGGCATCAACGCCTGTACCCGCAGTAAGTGTCTGCCAACCCAAAGTAGGTGGGCAAGCGGTTAGAGTCCATACAGGACCAGAGGCAACTGTCCCCCTGAAAAAGGTCCAGTAAGACAAATTCCCGAACTCAAAGTCTATATTGGGTGGGCATACCGGTGCGCCTCCTATAGTCTGCCCATTGGATGGAAAATAGGCCCCTAGGAAAATAAGGTATAAGAAGAGTAAATTTTTGCGTTTCATAAAATGAAATTTAAAATGATTGGATGTTTATTTTTATAGGCATACAGATACGTGACATTTGTTAGGTACTATAATACAAGCAAGTTAAGCAAATATTTTTGTAATTTTTCAAAAATCAAATGCATTAACAAAAATAAAAAATATTATTAAGTTGAAATTTTAATTTTTAGCTAATATTTAAAACCAAAATCAGTAAAACACGGCCAAAAATAAGTCGCATTTATTCTTAGATTATCTGTTTATCCTGTTTCCATTAAAAACTGCTCATAAATAATTTTTGCCGGTTTTGCTTCAGAATGTGGGTATTAATGGCAATACTGACGGATCATTTTTGAGGCTGCTTCGTTGCCAAGGTCATTTGCTTTTTTAAAATCATTGCAGGCGGCTGAGGTATCTTTCAGCATTAAGTATGTCATGCCCCGGTAATACCAGGTAGCGTTATCATCAGGGTGGAGTTTTAACAGGATATTAAAATCTTCCAGGGCGCCGGGAAAATTTCCGGTATTTCCTTTAAGCGCAGCCCTGTTATAAAGAGGTTTGTCAAATCCCGGATTTAGTAAGATAGCTTTATTGAAATCAGACAATGCCATTTTTGTATTGCCGGACTGAAAATAGACCCACCCCCTGTTGTTATATGCTTCGGCATATTCCGGTTTCAGTGAGATGGCTTTACTCAAATCCTGTAATGCCGCAGTAGTATCGCCTGATCTAAAAAAAGCCCATCCTCTGTTATTGTACGCATCGGGCATTTTGGGATTGAGCCTTATGGAACTGCTGTAATCAAGCATAGCTGATTTAAAATTACCTGATGCATCAAATAAAGTGCCTCTGTTATAATACAGATCCTCAAAGTCAGGATTGAGGCGGATAGCGGTGTTGTAATCTTCTATCGCGGCCTGGAGGTTCCCTTCACTTTTTTCAGCATTGCCCCGCACAAAATAACCGAAATAAATATCGGGCTCCTTATCAACCATGTCACTAAAAAGAGTCATGCTGTCTTTCCAGGTACCTATGCGCGCCCAAGTTTGTGCTGAATACACAATTACTAATAATGTACAAAGCCCGATCACAATATTCCTCCATTTAATTATTCCAACCTTTGATATCCATTGCCCTGCTATGTAAAACAAACCAATGTAGGCTAAGTAGGTATATCGCTCGGCATACAGGTGAGAACTGAAAGAAATAATCTGCAGCATCACAGAAATAGCAATGAGGAAAAAAAACACACCAAATACCATTTCCTTTCGTAATGAAGAACGCCGTATTACTAGCATTGCAATGAGCAATACAAAAGGCAACGATGTATAATACCGCCATGGCAGATATCCATCATGCAGAGGAGGAAAGTGATGCATAGCGGTCAAACCATAGGGGATTAATGCCCTTACTAGGTAGGATTGCAGCGCGTATGAAGCAAGGAATATTTTATTGATAAAGCCGTAGGAAGCTGTATTGTCATTCATCGCTCCGCCGGCTTTAAATGTTACCATGGTCATTATCCCGAAAAGCAATGAAAGCAACAGAAACGGGGCCTTCTCCAGCAATAACCTGGTATTTAATTTTCTTCCTTTGTACATATCAATTGCAATAAGCAATACCGGCAAAGTAACTGCTGCCGGCTTGGAGAGCAGCGATAACACGAAAAGGAACAGCGCCAAGAGATAATATTTTGCATGGAAGCCCGCTTCCATATAACGGAGATAAAACAGCAGGGATGATAAATAGAATAAGGCATACAATACATCTTTCAGCTCAGATACCCATGCGACAGATTCTACGTGCATAGGGTGTACAGCAAATAAAACAGACACGATTAATGCGGTCAGTTTTTTGCCACTCAACTGTTCAGTAAGTTTAAAAACAAGCCAGGTATTTATAAGGTGCAGCATTACATTCAATGCATGATATGGTATAGGGTTTAAGCCAAACCACTTATATTCGAAAAGGTATAAGAGAATGGTGATCGGATGGTAAGTGTAGTAACATAAAGAGGTGAATATGACCTTTATCCCGTTCCAGCTAAAATCATAAAGCATCTGGTTTTTTGTTACATAAAAATCATCGTCAAAACCGGTAAAACCATTTTGAAGCGCCTTGCTGTAAAGTAAAGCGGTAAATATCAAAACAGCTATAGGTGCCCACTTAGGAATTTCTGTGGAAAATTCCTTTTTACCTTCACCTTTAATGGGCTTTGGTTGCTGCTGGATCGTTGATATGTTCTTTTTAGGTTTGCCGGACATAGTTGTTGAAGCTAATAATACTCTCTCCAGTATAACACAGGTAAAAATAATAAAACATCCCAAACCCAAACAGGTTAAACGCAAAGGAAACGCAAAGAGGTGCAAACACACGGATTATAGTATTGTAATAAATTTAAAATTGAGCATTTTTTCAAAGAAATTTTTTATTTTGTCTCTACGCGTCTTATTATATTGATTTTCAATTAGTTGTTTGAATTCTGACCCGAAATAACTGGACATTAACTGGACGTTTTCGCTACAACTGCCGGAATGGCTCAATTAGGTAATGGCTTAATGAATGTGAAAAATGTGGTGGGCATATTGAGTTAAAAAGTTAATTGGTTAAAGGGTTAACTGGGTTTGCGCAATTCTAGTTTGATTTTTTTATTTTGGGATTCTTGCGCAGTTTTATATTGAAAATCAATTAGTTAATAAAAATAAGTGTCAAAATTTTTGCGCATTCTTTGCGCTCCGTTGCACATTTTTTGCGCACTGAAATTTTATAATATTAAAAAATATTGGTATAATATATAAATTCAGGAACAAATTTAGACATTATTATTGACAATTCCAAATATTTTGGATTATTTATTTTCGTTTAATGCGACCTCGGCAATCTGGACATTGCGTTCCTCCTGAACGTAGTCGTGAGACTGCTTTTCTTACATAATTACTACGCTCAACTACCATTTTTTATATGTTTTTTTGAGAAGATTACGAGCAAGATGGGTCTTAATGATTGTTGTCATTGTTTTTATTTTTATCTTTATCTTTATCTTATACTGTGTTTAAGTACTTTGGAGTTTTAAAAAATGATTAATTTTTATCAATATTTTTTCTTCTAATTTATTTTATCGCTTGCTTTTTCTTTAGGTTATAGTATGCCTGGAGATTAAGTTTCCGCCTCGGCATAAAATATATAGTTACCCCATAAGGAGTTATATCAGAGAGATTGTGCTGGTCCTGCTGATAGATACGTTAAGCCTGTAAAACGAAAATTATCTACTTCTTTAATGCAGTATGGAATTGAATAATTAACTAACTTTACGTAAATAGTTATTATGAATTTAAATGAGCGGCGAACCAATCTGGTACATCAGATAAATAATATCAGTGATGAGCAAACGCTGGTAATGCTGGAAGAAACATTGGCATACTATACTCATAGCAACCGCAAAGACATTACTGATGGCTTAGACAAATATCAGTTGCAGGAATTGACTACTTTGGTGAATGAGCCTGCCGAAAAAGATACAATTTCTGAAGAGGAGTTCAATAAATTATTTGCAAGGTGGGGTACAAAATAACATTCAAAAAACGCTTTGCAAATAATCTTCTGAGTGTTATAACCTATCTTGAAAAAGAATGGGGTAAAAAAGCAGCGGATGATTTCATGGACAGGTTAAATGAGGCTTTGAACCTGCTGAAATTTCATCCTCATATCGGAGCGCCTTCAAAAAAAATACCCCGCGCCAGAGGGTTGCTGATAAGCCCGCATAACAGATTGTTTTATAGAATTGAAAACAATACAATTTTCATCATTACACTTGCGGATACACGAAGGAAAAATTATCGTCAATGAAAAATAATGAATCCGCTCCCATTTGGTTAAACCATGGCGGGTTCGTGGGGATTTCTCCATTGCGTTTCACTGCACTTCATTGCGAAATGACAGTCTTTATTGGACAATAGAAATACAGAACCTTGAAGAGTGCGACGCAAGGGACGGCGATAGCTGCATCCAAGCTAAGTACAAAATTCCAATTCCATAATCTTTTATTGCCGGTTTGGGAAATTGATCCATACTTCTAATGGCAATATTGCTGGATCATCTTTATCGCATCTTTGTTTCCAAGATCTGCAGCCCTTTTCCAATCCGAACAAGCGCCATTATTATCCTTTATGCCTGACCGTGCCATGCCTCGCCGGTAATAAGTCATGTTATCCTCGGGGTGAAGTCTTAATATGGAATTAAAGTCTTCAATAGCGCCTTCGAAGTCCTGTGTTTTAAATTTGATTTCCGCCCTGTTGTAATAAGGTTTGTCGAAGGCCGGGTTCAGGGCGATAGCCTTGCTGAAGTCAGCTAAAGCAGATTTAATATCACCTGACTGATAATAGATCCAGCCTCTGTTGTTATACGCCTCAAAATAATCTGCTTTAAGAGATATGGCTTTGTCCAGGTCGGGTATTGCTTTAGCCGGAAAACCTGTCTGGAAATAATCCCATCCCCTGTTATTCCAGGCCTCTGCAAGATCCGGCTTTAGCTGTATGGCATTGTTATAATCACTTATTGCCGCCTGGATATTTCCCAGGACGTCATTAACATGTCCGCGGCAATAATAGGCTGAATATTCAAATGAGAATTGCGGGTTCATTATTATTGCCTGGTTATAATCCTCCAGCGCTCCGTTGAAATCGCCAATACTGCCCTTGCAATTGCCTCTCAGCAGGTAAATAAAATTAACATCCAGGATGCCGGGGTTTTTCTCTATGACATCTGTACACAGCACATTACTATCCTTCCATGCGTCTATCCGGTCCCAAGTCTGAACGGAAAATACAATTATGGTCAGAGAAAATACTCCAATAATTATTTTCTTCCATCGTTCAAATCCAATGTTTGCTATCCACTGTCCTATAATGTAAAACAATCCAAAATAGGATATGTAAGTGTAGCGCTCTGAAATAAGAGCGGACCCGACGGCAATAATTTGCAGCATCACCGAAATGGCAATCAGAAAAAAAGCAAAACCGAATATTATTTCCTTTCGAAAAGAAGTGCGCCTTAAAGAAAGTGATGCAATCACCAGAAGAAAAGGCAATGATAAATAATATACCCATGGCAATGCACCATTGTTTATCATCGGGAAATAGTGCATGAAACATAAACTGAAAGGAATTACTGCCCTGATAATGTAAGACGTAATACCTGAAGTAACCAGGAATAATGCATTAAAGAAGCCAGCTGTTTGCATTAGCACATCCACCGGTCCTCCCGATTTCTGGGCATAAATATTTACTATACCGAAGAGCAGCGATAGCGACAGAAGCGGGATTTTTTCTATTACAGATTTTGCATTCAGGCTTCTGCCTTTGTAAAAATCAATAGCTATCAAAATCACAGGTAGTATAACTGCGGCTGATTTTGAAAGTAATGAAGCAATAAATAGCAGTAACATACCAATATAATATCTGGTACGATAGCCTGATGTTATATATCGCAGGTAAAGCAGCAAGGATGATAAATAAAATGCGGCATACAATACATCTTTCCGTTCTGATATCCACGCCACCGATTCCACATGCATGGGATGGATAGCGAAAAGAATGGAAACAATTACAGCCGTTATTTTTTTGCCACTCAATTGTTCTGCGAGTTTAAAAACAAGCCAGGTATTGAGCAGATGCAGCAATACATTCAGCAAATGATAGGGCAGGGGATTAAGCCCGTACAAGGTATATTCACATAAGTAGGTGAGTGTGGTGAGCGGATGATAATTACTCGAATAAAAAGAAGTAAAGATTGCCTTTACCCCATGCCAGCTAAAATCCCTTAAATACGGGTTCTTAATTAAATAATCTTCATCATCAAAGCATACAAAACCATTAAAAAGAGCTTTGCAGTATAGTAATGCTGTAAATAGTATAATTGCTACCGGCGCCCATCGCAGCATGTTTCCGGAAAATATTTTTTTACCTTCCGGTTGCTGTTGTTTTATTGCTAAAGTTTTTTTTGACTTGCCCGGCATCTTATTCATTATTTTGTAAAATACAAAAAAACAGGTGATGGAAAATAGTGCGTAACCCCATCTGTAAACTACCATTTAAATACATCGCGTTACCCAGATTTGACAACTTTTAAAAAGTTGTCAAATCTACTATTGTAAATCATCTGCAATATTGTCCGGCCATCTGCAACGCATCTTTGTTGCCAAGTTCTATAGCTTTGTTCCAGTCGGCACATGCGCCCTTATTATTTTTCATACTTAGAAAAGCCATGCCCCGCCGGTAATAGGTTCCGCCATCATCCGGGTGTAGCTTTAATAATATATTGTAGTCTTCAATTGCCCCAATAAAATCCCCGGTTTTTGATTTGATCTCCGCCCTGTTGTAATATGGCTTGTCAAAATTTGGCAGCAAAGCTATAGCCTTACTGAAATCAGGAATGGCCGATTTTATATCGCCTGCCTGATAATACACCCACCCCCGATTATTGTATGCTTCGGCATAATTTGCATCAAGCGCGATGGCCTTATTAAAGTCATTTACGGCAGCCCTGGCTTTGCCTGACTGGAAATTGTCCCAGCCCCTGCTGTTATACGCTTCAGTAAAGTCGGGTATCATTTGTATTGCCTTGTCATAATCGGAAATTGCAGCCGGTATATTACCCAACGCATCATAAGTGCGTGCTCTTTTGAAATAAGTTTCTCCAAATTCAGGGTTCAGGGTTATGGATTTAGTGTAGTCTTCCAGCGCGCCCTGCAGGTCGCCTCCGGTCTTTCTTAAATCGGCCCTGAACAGGTAGCTTGAATAAATGTCAGGGTTAGAGTCAACAAGGTCATTAAATAAAAGAGTATCATCTTTCCATACGCCAATACGATCCCATGTCTGGTAAGAATAGACAATTACGAAAACCGCAAATACCCCAATCACAATATTCCTCCACTTATTTATTGCTACGTCTGATACCCATTGTCCTATAATATAAAACAAACCAATGTAGGAAATGTATGTGTATCGTTCAGCCACATAAGCTGAGCCAACAGGAATAATCTGGAGCATTACCGAAATGGTAACTAAGAAAAAGCATACACCAAATATCATTTCCTTCCGGAAAGAAGAGCGCCTTGCCACAAGCCATCCAATGATTAACAGGAATGGCAGTGACAAATAATAATACCAGCGTAAGGTACCTCCAAGTATATAAGGAGAATAGTGAAGTATGGAGAAGCCGGATGGCGCTATTAATTTTATAAAATAAAATGACAGCGCAGAAGTAAAAATAAATAGTTTATTAATGAAGCTGTAAGACGATGCATAGTCGTTAATTGCCCCGCCGGACCTTTGCGACAATATGGCCAGTATCCCGAAAAACAAGGAAAGCAACAGGAAGGGAACTTTTTCCGTTAATGACTTTGTATTTAGCTTTCTTCCTTTGTAAATATCAATCACTATTAAAAGTACAGGAAGTGTTACAGCGGCTGATTTTGAAAACAGTGATGCTAAAAAAAGCAACAATGCAGTTATCAGATTTTTGGTCTGGAAACGGGAATCAAGGTAGCGGAGGTAATAAAGCAGGGCTGATAAATAAAACATGGAGTACAATACATCTTTCCGTTCAGAAATCCAGGCTACCGATTCCACATGCAAGGGATGAATTGCAAACAAAATACAAACTATGATAGCTGTAAGCCGTTTTCCGCTAAGTTGTTCCACTACTTTAAAAACCAGCCAGGTATTGACCAGGTGAAGCAGGACATTCAATAAATGATATGGTAAAGGATCCAGGCCAAACCAGTTATACTCGAAAAAAAAAGTCAGCGTGGTGAGCGGATGATAATTGGTTTGATAAAAAGAGGTAAAAATTGCTTTTACTCCATGCAGACTGAAATCTCTGAGAAAGGGGTTTTTGGTGATATAAAAGTCATCGTCAATAATGGTTAACCCACCGGACAGGGCTTTGTAGTAAAGTAAGCCGGTAAAAACCAAAACTGCAACCGGGGCCCACTTAGTAATTCCAAAAGAAACATTATTGTTGCCTTGCCCGCCGTAGCTGTTCTTAACAACTATATTTTCCCTTTTGGGAACAGTAAAAGATGGTATGGTCGGTATGTTTTTTTTTGCTTTTCCGGACATACGGTTATTAATTATTACACCACAAATTTGTGAAATGGTATAAACCCAAAAGTAAAAAATTTATCCCAATAAAATTTTGCATAACTCATTCGGCAGCGCTCTCCTTCTTGTTTTAATTTGGCCATATCCCGTGAAAAGGCGGAGACGTGGCTCCGGCTGGGGGCCTTACAGGTCTGAATGGAACCATTTCATTGATGGGGTTTGCCGGACAAATTTCAAAATTAATTTACAATAATCATACAATAAAATATTAATTCCGGATAAATTCCTGCTGAATTCAAGCAGCAAATGCAACGTTATGTAAATTTAGCAATTTAATTGGTGAGGTAAAATTGTTCTTTTTTCTAGGCCTGTTGTTGAGCTTTTCTTGCACTTTATCTATCCTGTCCTGCGATATTGCGTTGAGGTC
>CAISOH010000435.1 GCA_903887005.1 uncultured Bacteroidota bacterium
CCGGAAGGCGTTTATGTATATATCATGGAGGCTACCTTCAAAGACGGCCAGATAGAACATCACAATGGCAATATCACCTTATTAAGATAAGGTCAGGAAAATAAATAAACTCAAATAACAATGCCCGCATAAAAACAATTTATGCGGGCTTTGTTATTATGGGAAAATGGGTTTAGCGCTAATAATATTTTGGTAAACAGGTTATTTTGCAGCCCGCTTTATTTTGTTTGAAAAATTCCAACTCATTTTATCACTGCGCCGGCTAATATTAGCTGAAAATTAAAAATTAAAGTCAGGAATGTCTTTTATTTTGTTAATGAATATTTTTATTAGGGAAATTTAAAAATAAATGTTTATCTTGCTTATTAATATTTCTATTTATACCATAGAAATATTTTTGAATAAGAAATAAAATAAGCATATTATTTTTAAAATAATCGTTTTATGAAGTGTAGAAATTTATTCTTTTTATTCCTTATTTTCCTGGGGGCCTATTTCCCATCCAATGGCCAGACTATTGGAGGCGCACCGGTATGCCCACCCAATATAGACTTTGAGTTCGGGAATTTGTCTTACTGGACCTTTTTCAGGGGGACGGTGGCCTCAGGCCCTGTGTTTACCATGACTCCCTGCCCACCTACTTTGGGCTGGC
This sequence comes from uncultured Bacteroidota bacterium, assembly GCA_903887005.1. GTDB lineage: Bacteria > Bacteroidota > Bacteroidia > Chitinophagales > Chitinophagaceae > Nemorincola. The sequence continues at coordinate 653 of CAISOH010000435.1, forward strand.
AAACCCTTACTGCGGGTACAGGAGTTGACGCCTATGGTGGTTTCCCGATTGTTGACCCAGGTGGTGGATCCTATGCCCTTAAAATAATGCATGATACCCCATTGTATTGTGCTTCAAGGGCGCGTTATTTCGTTCATGTACCGGTTGGAGTTAATAATTATAGTCTTATTTACCGCTATGCCGTTTTGATGCAGGATCCCGGCCACCCTGCGACTTCGCAGCCGAGGTTCACGATAACTACCGTTGACTCAGCATCAGGCCTTTCTATCCCCTGTGCGCAGGATAATTATGTAGCCGGAGCATTACCCGGCTTCCTTATTTCATCAAAAGAATCTGATGTATATTACAAACCCTGGGCTACAGCCAGTATCAATCTCTCAGGCCTGGCGGGGCATACCATAATATTTGACGCTACTTCCGGCGATTGCGGATATGGCGGGCATTGGGGTTATGGGTACATTGATATGACCTGCGGGTTGTTTGCCATTGATGCCCGAATATGCGATGATACCCTCGCAACACTTACGGGGCCTTCCGGTTTCTCTTCCTACTCATGGTATGATTCAGTAACATTTTCTCATTATTTTGGCGGTACGCAGGTCATTACCATACCAATACCTGATACCGCTACCACCTATGCGGTTATCATACAGCCTTATATAGGCTTCGGCTGCCCGGATACCTTGTACACGAGGGTGATGCCATCCTACCTGAAAATAAATCCGAGTAATGATACCTTAGTATGTACTGGCAAAAGTGTAATGATGGGTGCCGGCGCCACAGACAGCGCTCTTGATATGCCTTTGCAGTATGTATGGGCTCCTTCATCGGGACTAAGCTGCACTAACTGTGCAAATCCTGTCGCAACGCCATCTGTCACTACAGTTTATACTATTACCGTTACAGATAAAGCAGGTTGCCATAAAACAGCTCCGATTACAGTTACCACAGACAGGGTAACTACAACCGTGTCTGTTGTCAATGATAGCTGCAATGGTGCAAAAAATGGTACCGCGACAGTGAACCCGGTAACCGGCAAGGCGCCTTTCAGCTATATATGGAGCACTTCGCCGATACAG
>CAISOH010000436.1 GCA_903887005.1 uncultured Bacteroidota bacterium
CCAGCAACCCAACCCGGATTGTTGCGGCCCTAACGGGGCGCGTGTGCTGGTATATCTTGAATTTCTACAAAGCTTTAGCACCTAACGGAGCATTCCAGCTCAATGAAGGAAAATTGTGTTGTCGCAAGATTGCTTCGTGCCTCGCAAAGACTAACACGAGTACAGATGCTTCCTACGTCGGCATGACAAAAAAGAAAAAAACAAGCGCAATAAACACACCCCTGTAAAAGTTACCACTGCCACATCCATGCCGACTCCCGTCGTCCCCTAATAGCTTTCCCCCACAAAAACAGTGTATAATTGTTCCGGTAAAAGCGCTCATTCGACCTCACCTCTCCATCGGAGAGGCCGGGAGAGGTCCCTCGAGCAGGACAGATATTGAGGATGAAAAAAACAAGAAAATTCAGCACCAGACACATTGTTGTCCGTAATCTTCCAGTAAAAAAATAAAAATTATAGTTCGGCATAGACTCTGTCTATGTCGTGGTGGATGCAAATCTCCGATTTGCGAATGTCCCTGCCCAGTTTAACCGAAACCCATCTGGCATAAGGTTGTCAAAAAGTAAAAACTGGTCGCAGTTCTACCGTAGAAAAGCAAACATTTTCAAACATTTTTTTTATGTTTGTATTTGCCCAATCCATTACCTTAATGCATTTGAAAGTTGACAATTGGAATACAGGATTTACATTTGATGGTTTTGAATTGAATTATGAAAGAGTTTGAAAATATTAAAAGCATAATCAGGCTCGGCCAATACCAGGCTTTGCATGCAGCAAATTATTATTTGCTCAGGGTATATTGGCAGGTAGGCGGATATATATCTTATCAATTAACTAATAAAAACTGGGGCGCTAAAATTGTTGACAACTTAGCGGAATGGCTAAAGGCTGATGACATTGCCTTGAAAGGTTTTGACCGGAGGTCGCTATATCGCATGAAGGAATTTTATGAAACCTGGAGTAATGAAGAAATTGTTCTGATTGCATTGAAAACATTACCAAAACAAATTACATCTGATGGTAGTGCGAATTTTCAAAACATTGATTATAAAGATGTTGTAATTGTGGAATCAGCGAACCCACAATTACAACATAATACAAATATAATAGAAAATGAAATTGTGGGGTCAGTGACCCCACAATTGGCAGATATGCCTGCTTTTCTCCAGAAAATAACCTGGACACATCACCTGGAGCTACTCAAAGGAACCACAAGTAATGAGGAGAAGATATTTTACATAGGGCTTGCTATAAAAGAAAAATATACTGTCCGCGAACTGCGAAGGCAAATAGAAAGCAGCTTGTTTGAACGGCAGATGCTCAGCAAGAGTATGTTCCTGGCGGCACACCCTCAAAAAGATAAGATAAATACTATTTTTAAGGACACATATATTGCAGAATTTTTAAGCCTTCCGGAACCTCATTCAGAGAAAGAACTCCATAAACAACTTATTGCCAAAATGAAAGATTTTATTTTGGAATTAGGAAAGGATTTCATTTTTATAGCGAGTGAGTTTAAAGTACAGGTAGGCACCCATGACTATTTCATTGACTTGCTTTTTTATCACCGCGACCTGCAATGTCTCGTAGCTTTTGAACTGAAAACAAAAGCTTTTAAACCTGAACACTTAGACAAAATGGATTTTTACCTCGATGCATTGGACAGGGATGTGAAAAAGCAAGCCGAAAATCCAAGCATTGGAATATTGCTTTGCAAAACCAAGGATACGGAAGTAGTGGAGTATGCATTAAGCCGCAGTCTCAGCCCGGCTATGGTAGCCAAATATGAAACCCAAATGCCCGACAAAAAATTATTACAACAAAAAATTCATGAATTGGCTGAATCCGGTTATTTTGGATTCAAATAAAAATGAATCAGGTACAAAGCCCCTGTTGAATGTAGTGTTCTAAAAATAAAAAATCGTAATTGGTATAAATCCTGCTTTACACCAATCCTATCAACTGCATTTCAAAACGTAACTTATATGCTATCCGGAAATGATATTTGTTTGTAAAATACTGATTTGAATTTGTGCCGCAGCTTGTGGCACAAATTCCAAAAGTTGTGCATTGTTGTTTTCCGGCTCCGGAATGTCAATTTCCCTATTGCTGAATTTGCAAAAACATAGATTTTATTGGAAAATTTCCATGCTGAATTGGTAGCGCACTAACGGCGCGCATTATGATTTCAAATTTTGAATTGCTACAACCCGATAGCCACCTAACAGCCTGCCCCGATTTTTCGGGAGGGCATTCCAGCAAATCCTGAACACAAAAAACAGTGCTAAAAACACACCTTTGTAAAGGTTACCACTGCTACATCAATGCCGACTCCCGTCGTCCCATAATAGCTTTCCCCCACATTCCAGCGTATAGCCTTCTTTTGCCATGCGGATGCATTGGGGCAAAAGTGGGCTTTTCTTTGGTTCGTCCCGTTTTACCTCGGGATGAACACTCGAGCAGGACAGACAATGAGGAAATAAACAATGCGCGTACAGATGCTTCGTACCTCAGCTTGACAAAAAAGAAAGAAAATAAGCTCTAAAAATACACCCCCGGAAAAGTTACCACTGCCACATCCATGCCGACTCCTGTCGTCCACTAATAGCTTTCCCCCA
>CAISOH010000437.1 GCA_903887005.1 uncultured Bacteroidota bacterium
TCAAAAAAAAGCTTAAATATACTGCAATTATTTACTAATTTACAATAAATTTGCTATCTTGCAAACAATATTAATCATTGTTATATTAAATATTCTCATAACAAAGAGGAAATTTCTTATCTTGCAAACAATATTAATCATCGTAATGTATTAAATATTTTATGAACAAAGAAGATAAGATCAGTATTTTATACGTTGATGACGAGTTAAATAACCTCGTTTCCTTTAAGGCTGTTTTCCGCATGAAATATACTGTTTTCACGGCATTCAGCGGAGAAGAAGCGCTGAATGTTTTGAGAAACAAATCAATTAATATAATTATTACAGACCAGCGGATGCCTCAAATGACGGGTGTGGAATTTTTAGAATCCATATTAGATGAATTCCCCGATCAAATAAGAATATTGCTTACAGGTTATGCGGATATGAATGCGGTAATTGACGCAATAAATAAGGGGAAAATATTCCACTATCTGTCAAAACCTTGGAATGAAGAAGAGCTGGTTCTAACAATAAACAGGGCTTATGATGTTTACAAACGAAAAATGGATGAAAAGGAAATGACCAGTAAACTTAGCTTATCGAATGAACAACTTGAATTCCTGTTACGTCAAAAACTACTTTCTTAAAATTCAGTTGTTCGACAGCAGGTTACTGCTGTTATTATTTTCATTTCCGGGATTCAATTCCATTGCTATAATTTTCTGCCATCTTTTTTGCTTTGGAATATCTGTTCCATGAATTGTTTCCTGCTCATAAGCCTGTTGCCGGTTTTCGTATTCATTTTTCACATCGAAATAAATGTGTTCTAATACCGGCCTCATATCTCCCGAGGTAATATTTACTTCATTCATTCTTTTCCTTAACATGCGCGTATAAAGTTCGCATAAGTCAAAATGCCCTTGCTCGTGGTCTAATATGGAAGCAATTTTTGCATCCGGCCTCACCCACGACTTATTGACATAGAATGTATTATAAACAATAATCTCCAGTTTTTTGGCATCATCGGACCTGGCCGTTTTAAAACCAATACCGCAATGCGTAGCTGCTGCAGCCTCTCCGGTTTCCGCCTTTACAGGTCCGTTAAAATCATCCCAGGAAAGTTTATGTTCCTCACTCCACTGAAATCCTGTTACAGAAGCAGTGTTGACGGCACGATTATTATTACTAATATTATTAACCGGGACAAGAAGTACATTGGTGGCATGAATTTTACCAGTGGTATTATTAACCAGTAAAGAAGCCGAATTGGTGGCACGATTATTATTGATACTATTAGTAGCGGTAGTACTTAGTAATTTACCTTCTTTGCTACTCTCACCTTTCCCGAAAGCCGCAATACCCTGCGGACAAATAAACAACCCAAGATAAAAAGCATACACACAGTTCCTTTGCGCACAATTCATTATGCTGATTTTAAAAAGAATAAATAAATGACAGAAGTAAAGTTAAGGAAAAAGATTGAATTATGATATGAAGTGTAGATTTGTCATAAAAAATTTACAAAGAAAATTTTTTAGCATTTGATAATAGCCCGAAAGAGTTAAACCAGAGAAGAAAGTTCCATGTAGCATTCAACAGGATCGTATAGCATAATTATTGATAATAAATGGTTTATTAAAAAATAAACGTTCAATGCCTGTGGCTGCAATGGCAATTACTAAATGTACAAATTTATCCCGCTCACAATATTGTATCTGACTTTTGTTTCCTCCGTTATCAGGATTAGTTTATACTTTTGACTTAATTTTCTATCCCGGATGATTAAGATTAGCGCCGTCATCATTACATTAAATGAAGAAAGAAATCTTGCGCGTTGCCTGGATTCCATAAAAAATATTGCTGACGAAATAATAATTGTGGACAGCCACTCCACCGATAATACCACAGCGATCGCCAATAAATATAACGCCAAAGTCTTTCAGCATACCTTCCAGGGATATGCCGGACAAAAGAATTTCGCCACGCAACAGGCAGCTAATAACTGGATATTATCGCTTGACGCAGATGAAGCGCTTACTCCCGAACTGGAAAAAAGTCTGATTGAAATAAAAAAAGGGCCTCAGTATAATGTGTATCAAATGCCCCGGCTTACCAATTATTGCGGCCAATGGATAAAACACTGCGGCTGGTACCCTGACAGGCAAACCCGGCTATATGACCGTACCAAAGGGCAATGGGCTGAGAAAAAAGTGCATGAATACTGGAAATTAAATAATGAGAAAGAAAAAAAGGGTTTATTAAAAGGAGATTTGCTGCATTATAGTTTCACCTCTATAAATGAGCATTTGAAAAAAATAGAAAAATACAGCGAACTTGCCGCCAGGGAGGCTGTTGAAAGAGGCAAAGATGCAAGTTGGCTGCAAATCCGGGTATCTCCTAAATGGCATTTTTTTTCTGAATATTTTATTAAACTTGGCTTCCTCGATGGATTTTACGGTTATGTTATTTGTAAGCTGTCTGCTTATGCGGCATTTATAAAATATACGAAAATAAAATTATATAATAAGGGCACAAAACCATAGATATATCCTCCTCCATTCTTTCATTAATTATAAAAATATTTAGAAAAATCTTCTTATAATCTTATTGCAATTCATATAAAAACCATTAACTTTGCAAAAAAATCACACAAAATGAAAAAAATTTTCACATTAGCAGTTGCCCTTATAGTTATGGGTTCTGTAAGTTTCGCCCAGGATGCAAAAACTAAAACTACTGAGAAAAAAGTAGTTAAGAAAGAAGTTAAGAAGGAAGTTAAAAAAACCGACGGAGATAAGACAGTAACAAAATCTACTGAAGTCAAGAAGGATTCTAAAGATGCTACCGGCACAAAAAAATCAAAGTCAACTAAAAAGACTGTAACAGAAACTAAAGCGAAATAATTTTCAAATTAGTTATCAAAAAAATAAGCCCCGGAATTCCGGGGCTTATTTTTTTTGCATAAAAGTAAATAATTGAAGGCTGGTCAAACTCTGGCTGTCTTACCTCTCCTTTTACTGTATGGAATAATCAAA
>CAISOH010000438.1 GCA_903887005.1 uncultured Bacteroidota bacterium
ATACGAACAAACAAAAAGCAGATGCCAAACATTTTGGCGACCCCGCCAACTGGGAGATATACAACCAGTCGTGCCTCAATATGTTTCAATTAAAAGATGGTAGCGCCTCAGCAATCTGCACCTCAATCCCCTACTATATTTTACGGGACTACCGAACTCCCGAAGAAATTGCTGCTGCAAAGGAAGCGGGCGATGAGAGCGAATTGGGCCAAGAATCTACAGTCCAAAAGTTTATGGATAACCTCAAACCTTACCTTATTGAAATGAAAAGGGTATTAAGCGATAAAGGCAGCGTTATGATTAATGTGGGCGATACTTACAGCAAGGAGACTAATTATCTTGTAAGTCAGCGGCTCGCCTTGCTTGCTTGTGATGAGGTTGGATTTCATTTGGTTAATGAAATTATTTTTCAACAGACATCCCGGCTCCCCCAAGCCATTACTAAACGATTGCAGCCAACATACGAGAAGGTACTTCATTTTGTAAAGAGTCCTGACTATAACTATTACCCATACAAGATAGAAGATGTTAAAAAGAAGATTACTGCCTATAAGATAGATAGACCCAACAAAAATGGGACTATGGATAAGGGGGATTTCTGCCTGAGTAAGCCCTATAAAAAGTTCAAGGACTTTATTGCAAGTCAGGAGCAAGAAGATATTTTACAGAATTGCAATGTACAGTCCGAATCCGGCGTTTTGAGAAAACTATTTCCAAATGAACGGCACCCGGCACCGTACAGCACCTCGTTAATGCTATTACCCATCTTGACCACGACACAGCCCGGAGACTTGGTGCTTGATCCTTTCGGTGGCAGCGGCACAACGCTCATAACATCCGTACTAATGGGGCGTCGTGCGGTTATGTATGAAAAACAGAAGCGGTTTGCTGGACTGGCGAAGAAGCGATTAGACCTTATAGCCAAAGAGGTTAGTTTGGTGCAAGCTAAGAAAGTGGAATCTCTTGTTAAGGGCAACATCAAAATAGATGTAAAGCAATTTGCCGACGCTTCAAATCCAACCAAGAAGCGGGCTCAAATAAAAGATATATCAGGCTCCCCGAAACAAGCAAAAAATAAAGCCGCTTAAAATACTCCGGACTTACCTCCTTTACTTCCTCAATAACTGATTAGCGAACAAATAAACTAAACATAATGAACACAGAAAATCAATTAGTGGTAATACCACTGGAACAGCTAATTGCCATATTGGAAAGCTTTTTCAATAGATTCCGAGATGAACAAAATGCGCCGTATAATAGCCATGCGGATGACATTAAAAAGCTATATACAAGAAATGAAGTTGCGGCAATTCTTAAAGTTACCCCTAATACTGTATCAAGGTATCGTAAAAAGAAATTGCTGCACGGAACCTGGATGAATGGAGTATGGCGTTTCAACGAAAAAGAATTAAACAGATTTTTAAACCAGCGTGTAAAATGATTAGAATAAATTTTTTATTGCGAAACCCCAAGAAAAAGGGCAAGACGGCAATATATGCCACTCTCTGTTACCGGAATAAAAGAATAATAGTATTCCCCGGTAAGAGCATAGATACCAGTAAATGGGTTAATAGAAAGAATATCAACGAGCCAAAAGATATTCCTGAAAATGACGAGCTAAAAGAAGATTTAGCTATTGAGAAAAAGCTGTATAAAAAGGTTTATGAGGACATGCAGAGAATTTTCAAAGGCATAGTTCCACCGGAACAACTAAAAGATGCCATCTATGCTGCGAAAAATAATTCGGCTCCGATAATTGAAGAAATAAAACCTGTTTTGATTACTGCCTTTTTTCAAACGCTCATTGACGACAGTAAGACCGGAATAAGAAAAACCAAAGATGACTTGTTATTAGACCCAAACAGCATTAAGCCCTATGTATCGGCTCTTAACCACTTTATAGAGTTTCAAAAAAAGCAAAAGCGAAAATATTATTTAGCTGAAATAAGTCAGAAGTTAGTTAAAGACTTCGCCGATTTTCTTAATAGCAAACTGGCTATAAACGCAAGTGCTAAATATCTAACGGTATTCCGGTTGCTTATAACTTATGCGACCGAAAAGAAATTGCTTGACATCAACCAAGTTTCAAACATTAAGGTTAATATAAAAAAAGAAAAGTCTGATAGTATCTACCTGACCGAACAGGAAATTAAGGACA
>CAISOH010000439.1 GCA_903887005.1 uncultured Bacteroidota bacterium
AGGTTTCTCGCAAAGGCGCAAAGCCGCCAAGACTAATGAATTGATAATAAGTAAATTATAAAATCAAGGCCGCAAAGTCTTGCATATTAAACAATGCACAATTTTATGCGGCTGCAAGTATAGTTAAGGAACATTAATCCGCTTTATTACTTTCGATACCATCGGCATCGGTAACATTTTTAATTCATTCTGCTATAAACATTTGACCCTTTCCGGGTCATTTTTCAATATTTTAATGACAACAGTACCGAGGGCCTTGCCCGCGGCTATTATATTTCGCACTTTCAGGGCTTGTGTTATTTTGTTTTATTCCGATGGACGTTGCCCATCGCTGTCATATTTCGCCCATTCAGGGCTTGTGTTATTTTGTTTTATTCCGATGGGCGTTGCCCGTCGCTGGCATATTTCGCCCATTCAGGGCTTGTGTTTTGTGAATTATTATACCGGGGGCTGCCCCCCGGCTATTTATATATTTCGCCCTTTCAGGGCTTTGCCTGACCAATTGGTAAGTAAACAGGTAATTATACTTTTTGTTTTAATAGTTATAAAGGTTAGGTGGATAAGTTTCTACTGCTGATTGATTACAATTGGTATTATCTCTTTAATTTCACTTCATATACTTGAATGCTTATGAAAGTAATGATAATAATGGGTTCGCAGACCGATGAAAACATCATGCATGAGAGCAGCAAATGGCTGACTTGGTTTGGGATTGAAAATACAATAGTGGTTGCTTCAGCGCATCGCAATCCGGATAAGGTAAGGGAATTGATGGTAAACGCACAAAGCAACGGATATGGTGTGGTAATTGCCGCGGCAGGTATGGCTGCTGCGCTTCCGGGTGTTTGCGCGGCATATACGTCCCTACCGGTGTTGGGTGTGCCATTAGATGGCGGCTTGCCTGGTGGAATAGATGCCTTATACAGCATTGTGCAAATGCCTGCGGGCTTGCCTGTGGGCACGCTGGCGGTAGGAAAAGCGGGGGCACGCAATGCAGCAGTAATGGCGGCCAGAATACTTGCTCTGTCGGATGCAAAAATTGCGAATCGTATAGAGGAATTTAAGGCTAATGAATACCGGATTTAGAGGCTTGGTAAAAGGGGGTAATTGAGCAATTGGTTGATTGCATTAAAATAATAAATACAATAATGGGTTTAGTACTTCTTTCAACATATGTTTATCATTCAGCATGTCATGGTTCGGCGCGGCTCACCATGACAGATTATCTATTTAGCTTTTTCAATAAAAGTGAATTATTATCCTTTAGGAAGTAACCAATTATGAATTACTTTTTGATTATGATTTACAACAAACAAACTTAACATGACCTTAATAATGAGTTTGGCAAGCATTTTGTACATTTATTATTATCACTAAAACGGTAACACTTTGACAGAAGCGATCATTAACCTCGAAACAGTAAATCCGATAGAATTTTTCGGGATCAATAACAGCAAATTTGAAATCCTGAAACGAAAATTCCCACTTCTTAAACTCTTGTCGAGGGGCACACAAATAAAAATATCGGGACAACCTGACGAAGTGAGCACCGCCCAGGTGAAAATAGGCCAGATCATACAATACCTGGAACGTAACGGCCACCTGTCTGAAAACTATTTCTCAAAAATATTGGGAGATGAGGAACAGGGGGATGCACCCATGGAAGATATTGCCAATAATGATATCCTGGTGTTTGGCCCGAATGGACGGATAGTACGCGCTAAAACGCAGAACCAGAAACTGATGGCGCAGGCTTCTGAGAAAAATGATATTATTTTCGCCATAGGGCCTGCAGGTACGGGTAAAACATATACGGCGGTTGCGCTTGCAGTCCGCGCGCTTAAAAATAAAGCTGTACGCAAAATAATACTGACACGTCCGGCAGTAGAGGCTGGCGAAAGCCTCGGCTTTCTGCCCGGCGACCTTAAAGAAAAAATAGATCCGTATCTGCGCCCGTTATACGATGCGCTGGATGATATGATACCGAGCGATAAGCTCAATTATTATATGGCTAACCGTATCATTGAGATCGCTCCCCTCGCCTATATGCGCGGCCGTACGCTGGATAATGCATTCATCATATTGGATGAGGCGCAAAACTCCACCGACCTGCAGTTAAAAATGTTCCTTACCCGTATTGGTTCATCGGCAAAAGCCATCATTACCGGCGACCTGACACAGATCGACTTACCTAAGAATCAAAAATCAGGGCTGTTTAAAGCCACGCGTATCCTCCAGAACATAGAAGGAATTGCCCAGATAACACTTGACGAGGCAGATGTGGTGCGCCACAAGCTGGTAAAAATGATCATCAGGGCCTATGATAAAGAACAGAGCCGTGAAGAAGAGCTTGAAGAGAAAAGAGCAGCAAGACGGGATACGGGGAATACCATTTCTTAAGTTCCGATGGGCGTTGCCCATCGCTAACATATTTCGCCCATTCAGGGCTTAACGGTGTTTTTCATTTAACCGATGGGCGTTGCCCATCGCTATTCATATTTCGCCCATTCAGGGCTTAACGGGTGTTTTTCATTTAACCGACGGACGTTGCCCATAGCTATTCATATTTTTCCTCTTATAGGGCTTAAGTTAATAACATATGAGATTAACCCTCAAAAACCTTACACCTCATTTTAGTTCAACCCCATTCCGTGTTGGCATTCACCATTATTTTTTCAAGGGTTACCACCCCTGGCTATCCAGATTAAACCCATTCCGGGTTTTATACCAGCCGGCATTATTTTCTCAGCGGCCTAAATAGTTAACCATATCTGGCATAGGTGTTCCACACCGAAAAAGGTGTGGGACACCCAAGACCTCAGCAAATATCATTATTAACATCTCAGTAATATCAGTAATGGAAATTGCTGGCTTTGTTATATAAACTATAAAGGAATCAGAATGAAATCTCAAAGTAAAATCAGGCATCTTTGCTTTAACATTTTCCCTTAATTAAGTTGTATAGTTTCCCGTTCTTAACCAAACACACCTCTTATTTTATGAGAAAACCAATCATGCTCCTCCTGCTCTGCGCAAGTATTTCAGCTTCGGCAAGCGCCCAAAAAGGCAGCGTTTTTGTATTCGGTAATTTTTCCGCAAATACTACTTCTGAAAGTAGTCCGAATTCCAATAAAATTGTACAAAATACGTTTGGCATTAACCCCGGTATCGGATACCAGGTTTCTGATAAATGGACTCTAGGCATACAGGGCTCTTTCAACTATATAGGAAGGCATCCATCCCCTTCAGGCAATACAAGCTCTTCAGGAATTGGAACAGGAGGCGGGTTATTTGCGCGTTATACAATACCATTAACCAGTCTTTTGTTTTTATATACCCAGGCAGGGAGTATGTATTCAGGCAGCAGATCATACGAAAATGGGGTGGAATCTCCGGGATCAAATGCCCATAGTTTTCTCGTTATGTTAGCTCCGGGCATCGGCATGAATATCAAAAACGGATACGCTTTAAATTTCGGATTCGGTAACCTGCATTACATTGTGAACCAGATGCCTTCAAACGGCGGGACTATTTCCAACCTGGGTACTTCTTTTGGCCAGTCATTTAGTTTTGGGATTACTAAGAACTTCACCTGCCATAAATCAAATGAAGTTACAAAGCCTTAAGGCCCGGCAAAATCTAATTGTGTTCTGAATTAAACCTGTAATAAAGCCCACCATTTAACATGCCTTTATACCCGTAACCTAATTCTAAAAAAAAACCATAATTTTTGCCAATACTAATACCGAGCGGTGAATAATAGAAATTGACAAATACCGGAAACAGAGCAATAAAGTCCCTTTCAGGTGTAGCCGTTTCACTAAAAATTCTCATCCCTAATCCCATGATGCTATAAAGCTGAAAATTTGTATTCTCCGTGTGGAAATGTATTTTCTTATACTCAAAGGCAATGGTGGTAACATTCGTTTTCAGGGTGCAATTTTGGTAAAGAAATTTTCTTGCTGTATTTGTATATTGATAAGACATAAATTGAGTACCAATAGTTAATCCAATTGCGACATTGTCCCTTACATACTGTCTGTAAGTAACAAAAATAGTACCACTATTGGTAAGTGGCGTATAACTCGCATCTTCATAGATCCCATGTGCAATCGTAGCCATACTTGCATCAGTGCCTGACATAACACCATAACTAAACATTATTTCCTTATCTCCTTCATGAGACTGGGCAAATAATGTTTGCGGAGAAAACAATAAACACAAATAAGATAAAGCGCCCGTTTTCACGCAAAATAAAATAACATCCCTCATAAAAGATTGCAATTGTATAAACACTAACAAAGCAATATCTATGCCAATTTTTACATTTTATTAAGAAAAGAAAAAGGATTTAGTAGCACTATCCCTTTTGCGGACGAAACATTTCATCCAGCAGGGCATATAATTCCGGATGATGTTCTTTCAATTTATCCGGGCGCTCAAAAAAATATTCTGAGATAACGGCAAAAAACTCGCTGTCATTTTTTGCTCCGTAAAAATCAATATCGGAATGCCGTTTTCCCTTCATTTCCTTAATAGTCTCATGCACTATGTTTGCCCACGGCAACAAATGAGGCTGAGACAGCAAATATTCTGGCATACCGTCAACTTCTCCATCTGCCTTGTCTATAAGATGAGCAAACTCATGGATAACTGTATTATGGCCGTCTACAGGGTTTTGAAAGGATGACCGTAAGGATGGTTTGGATAAGATCATTTCGCGGTGCATGACGCCATCGCCTACCATTCCCAGCACATCGCGCCCGGAACCATCGGTTTTATAATCCCTGCTGAAAGTACCTTTATACAACAGCACTTCCGAGATATTGTTGTATTTCCAGTCGGGGAATGCAAAGATGAGCATGATAGCGCCTGAAGCAACGAGGATACGGTCTAAATCATCCACTTCCACATCAACACCCCTGACGGATGTATTCGCGAGGAAATCTTTAATACGGGTTTCAAATTGCAGTCTCCCCTTGTCATCAAGGTTATTGTAAAAAGGCACATTATCTGATAATAAACTACGTGTATTCGCTGGTAACTGGTAGTTATGGATGCGCCTTTTTCTATCCGCATAAATTGCAATCGCAATAATGGTAATTACAATTATAATAATGAGTCCTATCATCTCTCTTTTCTTTCAGCCTGAAATTTGCCGGCTATTTATTCACAAACTATTGTGTATATGGAAAGCAATGAAAATCATGCCAGTCAGTGTAAAGTTCTTTTTTGTTTATTCTTATTACCGGAAATTTCGATTAAAATGTCCCGGATTGTTTATCCGTGCTGCGCTTACTGCGCCATTCCGCTTATGGCATTAAACATATTGGTTACCACATAGCACATGCGGCTGTAATCAAGGGTTTCAGGGCGATCCGTTTTTTCATGATAATTACTATTACGGTAAAAGGATGTATCAGTAATCATTAAAGCATCCCATCCATATGCCCAGTAATTTAAATGGTCTGAAAAATCCATGCCGGGTATCCATTGGGGGCCTGAAAATACTTTGGTAATCATATTATCTCCATGCCTGAACCGCCTTGTGAATTGCCTTGTAAATCTTCCGCTTTTAAGTTTTTTCACTACTGTTATATAATTACCGCGTGAACCATAAAACCATTTCAGGAACCCTAAAGGATAATGTTGCGTATGTTTTTCAGCTTTATAAAATCCAATCATCTCTATACTTATCATTCCGGCAACATGGAGATAGTTATCAAATGTTTCTTTTGCATGTACAGCGCTGCCCATGTTCTTTGTACGAAAAGAAGGCGGCTCTTCAAGCGTATAGGCAACAAGGTCTATCCGGTATTTCCATTGATCGGTTTTTTCGTGCGATAATAACCTTGCGAGTTCCAGTAAGGCGGCTACACCGCTGGCGTTATCATCTGCGCCGGGCTGGTTGTCACAGACATCATAATGGGCCCCAATAATGATCCTCGGGGCATGCTCCGGGCCAAAGGAGGTTACAATGTTCTGATAGGTTTTACCATTAACTTCGTAAGGCTGGAGGTGGACTGCAGGAACATGTAGTTTCACCAATTCATTTATTATATAATTTGAGGTCCTGTTAAGAGCGGCGGTATCATCAATATTTCTGAAACCCTTATCGCCTGTGATTTTGTAAACATGTTCTTTTAACAAAATGGAGTCAGCCATGATGCCTTCACACCTTGCCGCCGCAATTAATGTGTTACAAAGAAGAAACAGGAAGAGCTTTTTCATTTAGTAAGAAGGTAAAGACTGAAAGAAATCTGTTGCAGGAACCCAAACCTATCTGCTGTTATTCTCCACTGCTAATACAGTATGTAAGTTCAGATCGTGTGCTGCACGCATGACGGCTACAATATTATCAGCAGTAGCTAGTTTGTCAGCATTTATGACAACTGTTGGTTCTGCATCCTGGGATTTTGAAATAGCCCCTGCAATAAATGGTTTAAGTGAATCAACAACTACTTGCTTTGTACCAACAAAAAACTCCTGTTTATCATTAATGGATACTACAACCGTTTGTTTGGCCTTGGTATCGCTTTTAGCTTTCGGGATACTGAGTTTCACCACATTGGGATTGGCAAGTGTAGAGATGATAAGGAAAAACAGCAGCAGGATGAACAAAATATCATTCAACGCAGATGAATGTCCTTGCGGATCGTGGGGTGAACGTCTTTTTATATTCATCGTGCCTTTTTAAGAATTTGGTTTATCCTGTAAAATATCTAAAAATTCAACAGCAGATGTCTCTATGCGGTTGACATTCTTATTGATCTGCGCATTGAGATAAGCATAACCTAAATAAGCCAGCAAGCCGATAATAAGGCCAGTGGCAGAGGTTACCATTTTGGTATAAATACCACCGGCAATTGTTTCAAGAGAAAATCCCTGGTGCTGCACATTGAAGAACAAAATAATCATTCCGGCAATAGTTCCCAGGAATCCAAGAATAGGTGCGATACCTGCAATAGTACTCAGTATGGACAAATTTTTCTCTAACTGGTAAACTTCCAGCTTGCCTGTGTTCTCCATTGATTTTTCAATAAAGTCGAGGGGCTTGCCAATGCGGCTGATACCTTTTTCTATTACACGCGCTACGGGCGTATTGTATTTTTTGCAGCTTGCTGTTGCCCCTGCCACATTACCGCTATGCACCTGCTCCCTTATCCGGTCCATAAATGAAATGTTATCTCCGACAGATGCTTTTCGGATAGCCATAAACCGCTCGGCAAAAACATAAACCAATATTATGGAGCACAGCAGCAATGGTATCATCAGGGCGCCACCCTCCTGCAATAAATGGAAAAGTGATATTTTTTCGACCGGTGCGGCAGTGGCGGCAGCAGCGGCTTTCATGGCAGAATCTGCCTGTAACAGCAATATGGATAATAATGTCATTGGCGGGAATTGAACTATACAAATGTAATTAAAAACCTACCACAACCCCAACCCATAGATGGGCGTTCCTTAAATTTTGTGGAAATGGTAACGTTTCGTGAGGTGAGGATATATAATTCAAGAAAAAAATGGATTGACGGAAGCATGAGCGCTATATGCTATTGATTATCAACAAAACACAGGCAAGTTAATAGCATGAATAGTCGATAGTTTTGAAATTTCAATGAAAAAATCTTTGTTGGAACTCCAAACAGGCAATGATCCCAATAGTAAATTTGTCAGCCTCAATACTTATCTGTGAATTCCAGTAAATTGTCTAACCAGTTAATTATGCTTGCGGCGGCAATGTCATTGACTTAAGGATTTTCTGTTTTGATTACTATATAATTTGCATATGTTTAACATTAAAACATTATGATATATTATATATATTTTGTATTTTTATAAAGTGTATC
>CAISOH010000440.1 GCA_903887005.1 uncultured Bacteroidota bacterium
ATGCTAAAGACGAGGAGCCTGATTAACAGGGCTTTTATATATGTATGTTGCAAAGCGGGGTGAACCGATATTATAACAAGTTTACGGTGATCAGATAGGCTTACCGGAATTTGTAATTGGTAATTTGTAATGGGGATTGTTCCGGATAGGAAGTGTCTTATTTATTACAGCGCATTGAGCATGGTATTGGCAACTAATTTTAGCATAACATTGACACTGCATTTCAAAAGGGTTTTAACGAGGTAATACATTTTCCCCAACCAGATATGCATCCCTGCAGGCAATCAGGAGAAATGATTATTTATTACATGCCAAAGATCTTATAGAAGGAATCAGAAGGGGATTTCAGAAAGAAGAAAGGTACATTTAAAGAAAACAAAATGGAATTACAGTCAATAATTACATGTCCGGTATGTGGGCACCGGAAAGAAGAAACGATGCCAACTGATGCATGTCTGTTTTTCTATGAATGTGAAAGTTGTCATACACGATTAAAACCTAAACCGGGAGATTGCTGTGTCTTTTGCAGTTATGGAACGGTAAAATGCCCGCCTGTTCAAATAGGAAAGAAATGCTGTTAGTTTTATAGTGTGGTATTGAAATCTCTTAGTTGCAGTGCATCAGTTTCAGCCGCTGAAATGTTCACAGAACATTTATTATTTACAGTTCGGGATACCCATTCAGACCATCTCAATCAAAGGGAAAAAAAGAAATATTATCACGATTGTATAATTTCCTTAATTCATCAAGGTTTTCATCGGTTAGCGGTTTACTAAAACATAAATGAACAAAAGGGTAGTCTTTTATCCTTTCAATATCTTTTATATAAGATGATAAGATTACGATACTGCATTGTGATATGACTTCTTCAGGAAATTTTGAATATTTACTGAGAAAATCAAAACCGTTCATCAGAGGCATATCAATATCCAAAAATATTACTGAAGGAAATCTGCCTGTATTTTTTTCTACTGAATAATTCAGATAAGATAATGCTTCAATTGCAGAACTGATTGACAAAACTTCTTTTGCAAATGCACTTTTTTTTATCACTTTTTCTGCGAGGAAACAATCTATGGGAGTATCATCTATGACCATTACATTTTCATATATAAAATTCTCCATAATATAATAAGATTATGCAAAAAAGCATTGTTTAATTATTAACAAATATAATTATCTTTTTTTATTCCCGCTATGTAATCTTTTAAAAAAATAGTAGTCATTCATCCTCTATGATTCATGTATTATTTCTACTACTATGCAAAGCAATATTAGCAGTTATTGGCATTATCTATATGTTATAATTTGTTACTGGCCTTAATTTCGCTTTCACCAATGAATTACCTTTGCAGCCCAAATATAAATAATGCACGATACAACCAGAACAGAAATAGCTTCTTTAGGTGAGTTTGGCCTGATTGAGCATCTGACGAAGAATAATGAGACTAAGAATGCAGGGACGATATTGAGCATAGGTGATGATGCGGCTGTGATAGACCAGTTCGGCAGGCAATGTGTGGTATCTACCGATATGCTGCTGGAGGGTATTCATTTCGACCTTATGTACACGCCGCTTAAACATTTGGGATATAAATCCGTTGTCGTAAACCTGTCGGATATATATGCCATGATGGCTACTCCCACGCAGATCACTTTGTCAGTCGGTATTTCGAATAAGTTTTCGGTGGAGGCTATTGAGGAGTTTTATGAAGGGGTGTATGCGGCTTGTGATAAATATAATGTGGACCTGGTAGGGGGCGATACAAGCACCTCGAAAATGGGATTTGTGATCAGCGTTACTGCTATTGGCGAGGTTGCTCCCGATAAATATGTAACCCGCAGCGGTGCAAAGTTGAATGACCTTATCTGTGTTTCCGGCGACCTTGGCGCCGCTTACCTGGGGCTACAATTGCTGGAAAGGGAGAAAAAGATTTTCCTTGAAAACCCTGGTGTGCAGCCCGACCTTCAAAGCCAATCATACCTGGTAAAAAGGATTTTGAAACCTGAACCAAGGGCAGATATTGTGGAATGGTTGCAGGAACACGGTATTATGCCGACTGCTATGATAGATGTAAGCGATGGGCTGAGCTCTGAATTGCTTCATATCTGCAAGGACAGTGAGGTAGGTTGTATTCTTTATGAAGATAAAATACCTATGCATGATGATGCAAGGGCAATGGCTTTAGAGTTCAAAGTGGGAGAAGCGGCATGTGCCCTGAGTGGCGGTGAAGATTATGAATTACTGTTTACGGTAAAACAGGAAGATTATGAAAAGGTGGCAAGGAATAATGACATCAGCATTATCGGGTATATTACTGAAAAAAATGAAGGCGCTCACTTGTTGACAAAAGGCGGTAACAAGCACAAGCTGTCGGCTCAGGGATGGAATGCATTTGTGTAGTTGGCGGTTAGCAGTTAGCAGTTGGCAGTTGGCAGTTGACAGTTTGCGTTAACAGTTGGCAGTTGGCGGTTAAGAGTTTCAGTTAACAGTTTTCTGCAGATAGTTAACTGTATATTGCAAACAAACAGAGTGCTTACTCAGTGTATTAATCTCTGCTTACTTTTAAAAAAATCGGTAGTGGCTCAGTTTGAAATTTCACTTGATTTTTTGCGTTTCCCAACATTGGTTGGTTTGCAATCTTTTGCCAATACTATAACCCATATCTTCATTGAAAGCAAAGACAGCAAATTTATCATTGATATGCATTAGAATTCCACAACATCCATCTTGTAAGCACGGCATGATAATCGCTACATTTTTAGAGGTTATTTTTCCTTTAAAGACCGTATCTACCTTAAATGTTATCTCATAATAGATAATAATCGAATCAACCCTTTGAATAGACAATACCTTCCCACTAAACGCGACATCGCATTCTTTCAATCCACTTATTGTATTGCAATCACAGGCATAGCTGCTGCAAAATGACAATAATAGCAATAATACAGAAACTATAGTTTTCATGTAACAAAGATAAATAAAAAAGTGAGCTATTCGGCTCCCTCTGTTTTGTCTTTCTTCTTGTAAGCCCCTCTTTTCTTTGGCTCATCATTAGGTATAAGGTGGAACATAAGCACCTTGCTTTACCAGCATTTTTTCCGCATAGGGAATAGAACGGTCTATTAGCGTTTGTATCTGTCGTTGTTCTCTCGACCCTTCCCTGTATGGGGTCTTTCCGGCAGTCTGTGCATTCACTTTTGCCAGGAATGAAAAAGACATAACGGTTGCAATAATGAGACATTTGTAAATAGTGTGCATGGTATTTGTTTTTTAGTAATTCACTTAAAAATCAGATCGGTGAATCTAATCCCTGATTATGCTACACTATTTTTATGCCAACTTATACTTCACACCGGATATAAATGTGCAAAATAGGTTTCTCACAAAGGCGCAAAGCCGCCAAGACTAATGAATTGATAATAAGTAAATTATAAAATCAAGGCCGCAAAGTCTTGCATATTAAACAATGCACAATTTTATGCGGCTGCAAGTATAATATGTTATTTAATAAAATTATTTTTTTACTTTGTTCTCGCCCACTCATTCATTTTCTCATGCAGTATATTCAATGGCACACAGCCATCCTTCAGCACTTCATCATGGAAAGAAGCTATGTTGAACTTTGCGCCAAGCTGCTGCTCATAATGTTTGCGCTCAGCGCTGATGGCCATCTGCCCTATTTTGTATGAGAGCGCCTGCCCCGGTATGGCCATATAACGCTCTATCTCGGAAGTAGCATCTCCTTCTGTTATCAGTTCATGCGCCATCATATACTTTATAGCTGCTTCACGTGTCATGCCTTTATAATGCAACCCAATATCCACCACCAGCCTGATGGCGCGATGAATGCCGTCGCTCAAATGTCCGAAATACTGGTAGGGATCATTATAAACGCCCAGTTCCTTACCCAGGGTTTCGCAGTAATGCGCCCATCCCTCACCATAAGCGCCATACCAAAGAAACCGCCTGAAAGAGGGTAGTCCCTTATTCTCCTGTTGCAGGGATATCTGATAATGGTGGCCGGGTATCGCCTCATGCAGAAATAGGGTAGTCATCCCTGTTACATTAAATTTCTCAGGGTCAAGTATTGGCACATAAAAAATACCCGGGCGCGAGCCATCTTCCGATCCCTGGTTATACTCCGCACTTGCAGATGCCGCCCGGAATGCTTCCGTCTGGCGAATGGTAAACTGTGTTTTGGGAGTATTGTTGAACAGTTTTTTTAATTGTGGATCTTCTGCTTTTTTAATACCCCAAAAGCTGTCTGTTACCTGCTTGTCGGCTGTGAAGGGAAAGAATTTACGATCGGTACTCAGATATTTGAAGAATGCCTGCAAATCGCCTTTAAAGCCTGACAGGTCTTTTATCTTATTCATTTCCCCTTCTATTCGTGTCACTTCGCTCAAACCTATATTGTATATACTGTCGGGAGAGAGGCTTGTGGTTGTCCAGTAACGGATGCAATATTTATAATAATCGCCGCCATTGGGTATATCTTTAATCCCGCTTGTTGCACGGGCTTTTGACAGGTATTCCTGCTCAAAAAAATCATGCAGTTTAGTGTAGGAAGGGTTTACAATACTTTCAATAGCCTTTTTAT
The DNA here is from genome assembly GCA_903887005.1 of uncultured Bacteroidota bacterium. Taxonomy (GTDB): domain Bacteria; phylum Bacteroidota; class Bacteroidia; order Chitinophagales; family Chitinophagaceae; genus Nemorincola. The sequence continues at coordinate 4,605 of CAISOH010000440.1, forward strand.
AAGCAGCCGTAAGCCGCTGTTTATTTTCTGCTGAGAAACTATCTGGCATTGTTTTTATTGGTCCGTAAAAAATGCTGGCTGTATCATCATTTACTACCACCGCTTTTAGCTGCGGCAATATTTTTATCACCAGTGTTTTAGGCAATACCCAGTCCGTGGCAATACCCTTGCGCATATTATAGATGGCAGTATCCGCCCATGCCGGAAATACAGATAATCGTTTCAGCCAGTTATCATAATCTTTTACGCTTTTAAACGGCTGGTTGCCTGTGCCGGAACCTAATTGTGGTAATTCCAGGGTAAAAGACCAGAATTGGTTCATAGGCATTAAATGTGTGGGATATTTCAATCCTTCCATGCCCATCTGCATTTCAAATTTAAACAGGCGGTAGCTAAGCTGATCATTCTTGTCAAGGCTGGCGCTGTCTATTTTACTTACCTGTTCAAGATAGTTTTTATAAAACCTGCCGAGGCTATCACGAAAACTTCCTGCAATGGTAATAGTAAGCCGGTCGTTATAACGGTTATCGCCATTAGCAGTGGCATCTGCAGGGAATAATTGTTGCCGTTCCTCCCAATACATGGCAAGCAATGCAGATAGCTGTTTACCACCGCTTTCATTATTAATTAAAGGGGTATTGCTTTTGCACGAAAAAAACAAAACAGGCAATGCCAGAAGGGCCAATAATTTATTCATGAAGTTTGTTTGTGTAAATAAACGTAATTCTTTGGAATTGTTTTTCACGGCACACTCTTATGTGCCGGGATCAAAACAGGAATTTGTGATTGGGAATTAGTAATTTGCCCTTCGGTAAAAACTCAGAGATAACAAATATGGTTCCGGATCATAGGTTCTGATATTGTCATAAATTTATAATTGTACACTTTTCAAGGATTTTTTTATTTTCTCTAATGGAGTATTATTATGTTGATTATCAATTAGTTGTTGATATTATTTCCGGAAAGAACTGTACGTTATCTGTACGTTATCTGGACAATGTGAAAATGTGAGAAATGTGAAATCGTGGGCTCTCGAAGTCTCAGGTTGACCTGATTAACCGTGATTTACCTGATTTATATAATATCTGCCCAAATTAAACACGCCCTCAACAGTGCCCGTCTGACACCTGAAAAAGGTGTACTGACGGGGCGTTACGTAGCATAATTTTCCTTTTCGAGACAAAGTTCAGATAAGATTTTGGATTTGGCAAATTGAAGTTTTATGATAATACACTTTTAGCGCTATGATATACAGCTATGTGTATATCATAGATCTTTTTTTGGCGATAATTGTTTGAGGAGTAATGTG
>CAISOH010000441.1 GCA_903887005.1 uncultured Bacteroidota bacterium
TTTAAATTGTTTCATGTGGAACAATCATTTGATTTACAGTAACAAATATAAAACAATAATTAAAAATAAATTGTTAAATTTATATTAAATATTACTAACTTTAGTTTTTAGAGGTGCCCTTGATTAATCATCCTACTAATGCTTAACCTGGTTTATGATCTCAAATTCCTTTTCAATTTTATCTGAGGATTCTCTGTTTTCAGGACTTACAACTTTGAACTTACTATCTGATACTTTATCAATTTTGCTATTATACTGGCGGCTTTCAAAATATTCATTCCATGTAATTGGTTTACTATCTTTTTCCAATTTATAAACTTGATGTTGTGCAAGGATGCCCCGGCAATCTGGATAATATATCCAGAACAATGGTTGGGATGTTACGGTTCCATCAGTCGTCGTAATATCAACTTCAGGAGCGATACCTGCAATACGAACAGTTATTGTTCCTGTATTCCTTGTAAACAGCCAATCTTCTTTTATCCTGAATTTATATATTTTTTCCAGGTTGAAGCTTGAATTACCTGGGGCGACCAACTTAATAAATTCTTCTTTGGTCAACGTAGTAGTAAACTTGTCATCAGTTGCACTGTATGCTTTTATCGTTCCACTCGTAACGCCATCAATTAAAATATTAATCAGCATATTATTGTGGGGGCTTCCTTCTGTATATGAAAATGCCGCATTTCCTTTATCATGGCCATCAATTTCCCGCCAAACACGTTTTTTCCATGTAATGTCTTTCTCGGAAATATAGGCCCAGGGGATAGGGTTGTTTGACGTAACTATAACAGCTGCATTGGCGCCCTGATTATTTGCTGTTTGCAAAGCAGAAGTATTTTGGGCATGGATGTCACTCCCAATAAACAAAAATGCTATATTTATAGACGATACAAGAAAGTTGTTTTTGTTCATATACTTAGATTTAGAATTAAAAGTAGCAATTTATCTTGTATTAATAACTATCCAAATCTATCAAATCCGGAAGGAAGGTTTCATCCTGCCTTTAATGCGTTTGCCTATCCTGATAAATGGCATCTCTATGAAATAATGTAATAGTACCGCAAGCAGAATAGTAGCCGCTGTATAAATCAAAAAAATAGCCGTAAACCCCAATTTATTATCAATAGAGAATGGAATATAGTTATAATACTTAAAAATATCCACCACTAAAAGCCAGTGCATTAAATATATACCATAAGAGATCTTTCCCAAAAACAACAGGAACTTATTCGTCAGAATTTTTTTAATCTTTTTGAAATGTATAATGGCAACAATAAATACAAATGAAGCAATTCCTGAAAAATGAAAGAAATCTATTCCTAAATATTGTGCAAAATAAGTATAGGATGAATTGAAAGGGAATATCCGGTCTATATGGCGAACAGAGAACAATAAGAATGACATGCTTAAGATCAGGAACCGGTACCGGTACCAATTTGTTTCTTTAAATGAAGGATCATTTATCTTATAAAACAGGCAGCTTATCAATACACCTAATGTAAAATGGACGTGAAACATATACAAGTCCCGCATTGTATTTCCAATAATGATAAACGCAAATAATAACCAATAAACCAGCCGCTTGTCTTTTTTTGCCAGTACTATTATAAAAGGTAGAAAAAAAGACATAGACAGCTCTAAAACAAGTGTCCATCCCGGTATATAGACGTTTGGGCGTGAGCGAAGGAGAAAAGCTTCTTCCCAGAATTTTGTTTTATTTAAAATAAATATATCGGCAAGATTATGGGGGCTAAAGTTGCCAATATTTACATTTAGAACATTCAATACTATAGTAATAAAAAATGCAGGCCATAAGCGGAATAATCTATTTACATAAAACTTCTTAATGTCTAAAGGCTGGCCTGATACAATGTATTTATAAGAAAGTACAAAGCCACTTAAAACAAAGAAAAAGGATACAGCATCGCTTCCGTTAAAAATAACAGAGCCAAGTTTTGCACGGATTGTAGTATTATCATGCCAGTTTATAAAGTGGTAAACAATTACCATTATTGCAGCAATACCCCTTGCAGAATCAAGATAGTTAAGGTGTTCATCAGATGTTTCGATTCTTTTATCGGGCATATTGACTTTAAAGGTATAAAATAAGAATAAAAACAAACACCTTTATACATACTGAATTACCCGTGAATAAGCTATAAAAGTTTATTTTTGCGCAATTACATGACTATCATTCGCAATCTTTATTTATGACTTTTTATAAGTATCACGGCACAGGAAATGACTTCATTTTATTCGACAACCGGGAGAATAATATAAGCCTTTCTAAAGAGCAGATTGCAAACCTGTGCCACAGGCGTTTGGGCATTGGCGCGGATGGATTGATGTTGCTGGAAAATGCGGCAGGGTATGATTTCAGGATGGTATATTATAATTCAGATGGCGGGGAAAGTACCATGTGCGGCAATGGCGGGCGATGTATTACAGCGTTTGCAAAAAGCCTTGGTATTATTGCGTCTATTGCCGATTTTGTGGCTATTGACGGCCCGCACACTGCTAAAATTGGCGACGATGGATTGATAAGCCTGCACATGAAAAATGTTCAGGAAATGAAAATATACGATGGCTATACCTTACTCAATACAGGGTCTCCGCATTTTGTGCAATGGGTAAAAGACGTTAAGGCCATTGATGTATTTACGGAAGGAAAGAAAATACGCAACCAGCCCTGGTTTCAGCCAGACGGAATTAATGTGAATTTTGTACAAATCCCGGATAAGGGGAAACTGTCCGTTCGCACTTACGAAAGAGGCGTGGAAGACGAAACCCTTAGCTGCGGTACAGGAGTTACCGCTGCCGCAATAGCCGCAAGCGGTATTGAAACAGGCACATTTAAAACCTGCATAGAAACTCCGGGAGGACATCTTGAAGTATCCTTCATTAAAAATACCCCCACAACAGCAACTGATGTGATACTTACAGGCCCTGCTGTTTTTGTTTTTAAAGGGGAAATCGGAATGAGGTAATTGCTTAAATTTATTAAAAGACATTTTTCCCGGTTATGGATTATTTCTCTTTTTGCACGCGCCCCTGGCTTGAATAATATTTTTAGAAAACAATCCAAATTCCAAATTCCCAATTCCATAAAAATCATTTCCCATGCATCGTCACATAATTCTCTATAGGCAGGCGCTTGGCAATGGATCGTGCAAGAGTCATTTCATCGGCATACTCCAGTTCGCCGCCAAAGGCGATGCCGCGGGCTATTGTGGTTATGGTAATTGGTAAATCTTTTAGTTGCCGGGCAATGTAGTAAACAGTAGTATCTCCCTCTATAGTGGGGCTAAGCGCCATAATAAGTTCAGTAGCGCCCTTATCTTTTACACGGTCGTGCAGTGTAGAGATATTCAGTTGCTCCGGCCCAATGCCATCGAGCGGAGAAAGAATGCCGCCAAGCACATGATAAAGGCCGCTGTATTGCTGTGTGCTTTCTATTGCTATCACATCGCGTATGGTTTCCACCACACATATCTGGCTATGATTGCGGCCCGGGTTTACGCAAAAAATACATATCTCGCTGTCTGAAACATTGTGGCACTGCTTGCAGAATTTCACATCGTGCCGCATACGTGACAGCGCACCGGTAAATTCATCCACCTCCGATTCGTCCATGCGCAGCAACTGCAACACCATGCGCAATGCAGTCTTTTTACCAATTCCCGGCAACCTCGAAAATTCCTGAACTGCGTCTTCTATAAGCTTTGATGAAAATATCATTATCTAAGTAAAATTCAAACTTTACACACGACTATCAATCCTCTGCCAGGTTCTATATTCAACAGTACCTTTTTTACAAAAATAATTCATTTAGTTCAATGAAATTGGCTTTACATTTCTTGAAAAAGTTATAGATTTCAATTTTATTTTTTAAAATTGGGGAGAATTGGTGATCAGTTTAATCATGGTAATGAAACTGAGTTGTGATTTATTGATTTAGTAAATAGATTGGAAAAAGGTAAAATTTTCAGTCGTCCACCAATGATCAGCATTTGTTTCCCAACATCAAATTTCAAATCCTAAAAGAAGCAGAAACAATAATTTAATTAAATAATTTGACCGTCAAATCAACTATTTTGTATAATTTTCGCAAAAATTAAGCTTTAAAGCAATGTTGATTAGTATAAAAATTAAGAACTTTCGCTCCTTTAAAGATGAAATTACTTTCTCAATGGAAGCGGATGCGTCTAGGCTGAAAAATCAAAATGTTGGTGAAATTCAACTTTCAAATAGTAACAATTTTAGGGTTTTAAAGATGGCAATGATTTATGGCGCTAATGCGTCTGGAAAATCAAACCTCATAAGAGCTTTTTTTAGGCTCGTAAATTACATATTATCAAAACCAAATGTAGGAGAAAGGGTTAGAATGTATGAGCCGTTTTTGTTTGATGTGAACACGAAAGGAAGTAATGCTGAATTTGAAATTGATTTTATTGGCCCTAATTATGTAAAATATAAATACACCATTGTTTTCAATGAAAATATAATCGAAAAAGAAGAATTAGATTCTTATCCAAATGGCAGGATAACAAATTTATTTACTCGTTCATCAAGTTCTGAACAAGAAACAAATATTCATATTGGAATTTTAGGAGGTGCTTTTAACAAAAAAGAAATTAAGGTATTTAATAACCAACTTTTGTTATCAAAATTTGGGAGCGATGAACCTATTGCGGAATTAACAAACGTTTTTTTATATTTTAAAAA
>CAISOH010000442.1 GCA_903887005.1 uncultured Bacteroidota bacterium
GTGCGCAAAGAATGCGCAAGAAAATGTGGATAAGTTTAGCATATTTAATTGATTATCAGCCACAAACACTTTTTCATCACCCTGAAAAAAAATTTTAAACTAGAATTGCACATAAAAACACCACCCTGAAAAACGACGCTAATTTTGTTGTTTCCTTTGATTTGCAGAGTTGGCTTATCTGGTATCTGTTATGGAAAAGCATAAGAATTTATTACATCAGTTACATAACCCACGTCTGCCCGCCTATCCTCATAGTAAGCCCTTATTTCGGTAATGTTTAGATAAAGTATCAAAAAGGTTGGCTACCATCTACTCATTCCCGCCATTTTAAGTTCCCAATGTTTTTTATAGGCTGCCCCTTTGACGTAATTCCTTCTAAAACAACTGCTGAACATCACACATGCAAACATTAATCCAATAGCTACTGCTATGATTTTCTTCATAAAATATATTTTTGCACAAAATAATATAAAATATTAATTACGCAAGAGATCACACATCATTACCAGCGGTAAATATGTGTTACTGCCCCTATTCTAACTCCTTCGACCAGTGAAACCAGTTGAACTCCTGTTAGGCTTGTTCCCATTTTTCTGCAACTGACTGAATTGCATGTTCATTGCCGGTTATTGCTGCCAGCCGCTCAATCACCCTTTCCACCAGCGCATCAGGGCAGGAGGCGCCGGAGGTTATCATCACGCGCAGCGGCTTATGTGCCGGCAAATAATTTGCAGCCTGCTTTTCGGAATGCGTATGCAAATCAAAATATCTTATTTCATTGGCTGAAATAAGACAGTGCTCATCCCTGATAAAATACGTAGGTAACTTTAGTTCACAAAGCTCTACGAGATGGGACGTATTAGAACTGTTATAACCACCTATTATAAGAGCTAAGTCTGCCTGCTGTTCCAGCATACTCCGCACGGAACTTTGGTTATCATTAGTGGCATAGCAAAGGGTATCGCGGGTATCTGCGAAACGCTCATTTGTTTTATCCGGAGGGGTTTGGTAATGCGTTATAATTACCTGTTTCAGATAGTCAGCTATGGCTTGTGTTTCACTGGCGAGCATAGTAGTTTGGTTTACCACACCTATGCGCTGCAGGTCTTTGTTTATATCAAAGCCATCTGAATAGCGGCCTATAAAATCTTCGTAAAATTGTTCAGGTGGCAATGAACAGGTAATGTACCTGCCAAGTTGCTGCGCCTGCTCCATATTCTTCACAACTATAGTAGGTGTATGCGCCTTACTATGCGAGAAAGTAGCCCTTGTTTCTTCATGTCCGGGTTTGCCATGCACCACAATGGTGTAACCCTCATCGCCTATTTTCCCGGCACGGTTCCATACTTTTTCCACAAAGGGGCAGGTGGTCTCATAATGGGTTGGGTCAATGCCTGTATCCCGGATCTTTTGTTCCATTTCAAGGGTGGTGCCAAAGGCCGGTATGATTACTATATCATCACTGTGCAGATCATCCCAATTCATGAGCATATTGCCCTTGGTATCCATAATGAATTGTATCCCCAATGCCTGCAAATCGGCGTTTACTCCGGGATTATGTATCATTTCACTGAGCAGGAATATACGCTTTCCAGGATTTTCATCTACCGCCCTGAATGCTATTTCGATGGCATTTTCCACACCATAACAAAAGCCAAAATGCCGGGCAAGGATGACCTGCAAAGAGCCTAACTCCAGAACAGTAGGAGCAAAATCTTTTTTCATTTTATCATCCGCTTTGCGTTGCTGCTTAATAGCTGCAACCAGCGGGCTGCGATAATGTATTGGGACGTTGAATGATTTCATTGAGATACAAAATTACGGAAATAGTGCCAATGGCAGCAAGGAGCAAATACGATAAACAGGAGGGTTACTCCTGCTATGGACATAAAGTAAGCAGAAGAAAAACAGAAGTTGCAACATGCAACATTTATATTACTTTAGTATAAAATTATCAGAGATGATATTCCTGATCGGGGCCTTATTTGTTATTGCAGCATATATTTTATTAAAGAGAAATGAAGCATCCGCAAAATCGGCAGACAGAATTTTTTATTTCGGGGTGTGTTTAATCGTTTGTGGAATAATAGGAATGTTAATAGGATTTTATTTGAAACACATGGGGTAAATATAGAAATGATTTTTTACTTAGTTTCAAACTGACACACGACCAAAATTGAGAAAAAATTTCATTGAACTAAATTTTCATTAATTTAGCTTTATGAACTGGCAGGATTATATAGTATCAGATAAGGGCATACTCCTTGGTAAGCCTACAATTAAGGGTACAAGGCTTTCGGTAGATCATTTAGTAAGCTTGTTTGCACAGGGATGGACAGAGGATCAGGTTCTTCAAAGCTATCCACGTTTAACCAAGGATAGCATTCAGGCTATATTCGCCTACTTATATGATGGAATGCAGGATGGTTTATTTATGCCTACTCTTAAAAAATCGTCGTAATGAAATTACTTGCCAATGAGAATTTCCCATTGCCAGCGATTCTTCTTTTACTCGGTATGGGTTATGATATTACATCCATAGGAGAAGATTATCCAGGCGTATCAGACGAATATGTAATGAATTTGGCAGAAGTTGAGCAACGAGTAATTCTTACGTTTGACAGAGATTATGGCGAACTTATTTTCAGGCACAATTATAAACCTCAAAAAGGAGTAATTTATCTGAGGCTTGGGAAATACGAACCAGACGAACCAGGCATAATAGTCCATAGATTATTTCAGGAATATACCATTGAAATTGAAAGAGCATTAACCGTTTTCGATGGGTTGATGGTGCGGCAACGCAAATATTAATCTATCTCCGGAACAAGCATAAATATCTGCTTCGGAGAGAACGTATTTTCAACTTAATATCGTTGAATTCCGGTCGCAGACCGGCTGAATTGGATAGACACGAGTAATCCTTCGGAACACTTGCGCCAGATGGCAGAAAGGAGCAAATACAATAAACATGAGGGTTACTCCTGTTATGGATACAAGGCAGGCTGAAGAAAAACAGAAGTTGGCATATGAATCATTTTCATTACTTTAGTATAAAATTATCAGAGATGATATTCCTGATCGGGGCCTTATTTGTAATGGCAGCATATACTTTATTAAAGAGAAATGAAGCATCGGCAAAATCGGCTGATATAATTTTTTATTTCGGGGTGTGTTTAATTGTTTGCGGAATAATAGGAATGTTTATAGGGTTTTATTTGAAACACATGAGGTAAGTACAACTCACAATCCGTTAAAAAAGATAACATTCAGACTGACGCACTAGCTATTTATGCTTTATGAAGTGTTAATATTTTTACAACTAATTTGCGTACTTTGTGAGATAGCTTTTCAAAAGGTTGAAAATGAAACAAATCTTGCTACTTATAACAACCTGTGTTTTTTCTTCTCAAATGATTGCCCAGAATCTGTCGAATAAATATAAAGACTCTGTCAAAGACTTCTTTTTAGAATTGAGTACTGCTCAGAAAGACTTTGGAAGTCCATTGATATTAGATAACCCAATCTTATTATATAACTATGTGGATTCGATTGCCTTACTCGAGGACAATAAACATTTTAGATTTAATATTAATAGAACGAAAGTGTACAAATATAAATATCCCATTAACGACGTTATTTCATCCAGAATTGATAGCATAGCTTTTTCAAAAAATGAGATGCAATTTTTAATCGCAAAAATGCAAACACCAGCAATTCAAAATTGGGATACTGAAATTTTTCCAACATCTCACTTTGTCAATAAGAGAGAAGTTGATTCTTTTTTTAAGTTATATTATTTCGTATGGGGTAAGGCTGTCGATGTGATTAAAAAATGTGATTATGTTGACACAATTAAAATGAAAAATTATTCAGTTTATAGGCAATATAAGCAGATGCAGCGAAATATCTTATGGTATCAAGGATATTGGAAAGTGAGCAATCCTATATTCTTGAAAAATGGAAAGGTTGCCTTAGTTTTTTATTGGCATTTTTATGGAAATACGTATGTATCTCATTGTTTTAATGTTTATAAAAAAGAAAATGGACATTGGAATTATTTTGGGTACATAAACGGCGGAAATATTAATTAATAATTTCCTTTTTCACCTTGTCTCTGACAAGTATTTTGTCACCTTGACTTATGCGGTCATCAAATAAATCAGCTAATAAAAATACCTATAACTTTCACGTTAACATTCACACGAACCCCAACCGAATTCCTGAAACGTTAATTTCTAAAAATAAAAAGCCCAGGGCTTTAACCATGGGCTTAATAAAATGATTTCCTGTTATCTAATTGCAAACAGCTTTTATTTTTTGTCAAAAAATGGATACCGCATTTCACACTTTTAGCTTTTCACTTTTGACTTTTGACTTATATTTCACTTCATCAGCGACAGCCCCATCACTTCAGATGCGTCTGCTACATAATGAAAAGTAAGCCCTTTCAGGTATTCCTTGTTTATCTCTTCTATGTCCTTTTCATTTTGTTTGGGCATAATGATATGCTTAATGCCTGCCCGTTTTGCTGCAAGAATTTTTTCTTTGATCCCCCCTACCGGCAATACCTGGCCGCGAAGCGTTATTTCACCGGTCATGGCTATGTACGGCTTTACTTTTCGGCCTGTAAATGCGGAGGCCAGCGATGTAAGCATGGTGATACCCGCACTGGGGCCATCCTTAGGCACTGCACCTTCCGGCACATGTACGTGAATATTTACTTCATCAAACTTTTCGTCAGGTATATTAAATTCTGCAGCATGTGCTTTGAGGTAGGTCAAAGCAGTACTGGTACTTTCTTTCATTACATTACCAAGGTTGCCGGTAAGTGTCACATTGCCCTTTCCTTTAGACAATAAGGTTTCAATAAACAAAATATCGCCGCCGGCAGCGGTCCATGCGAGGCCTACTACTACTCCGGGCGCATGTCCCTTGGTATAAATATCATTGCTGAAACGGGGCTTGCCTAATGACAGCTCAACTTCATCAGTGCTTACTGTAGCAGTTACTTTTTCATCCATGGCCACATGCTTGGCTACGGAGCGCATAATACCTGCAAGCAACCTGTCCAGTTCACGCACGCCGCTTTCCCGGGTATATTCCTGTATGATCTTGAGAAGGACTTTGTCAGGGAATCTGAGCGGCACTTTACCAAGCCCATGCAATTCCCGCTGTTTTGGTATCAGGTGGCGCTTGGCTATTTCTATTTTTTCCTCCGGGGAGTAACCAGATAGCTGAATGATCTCCAGGCGGTCGCGGAGAGCAGGCTGAATATCGCTCAGGCTGTTGGCTGTTGCTATGAACAAGACTTTTGAAAGGTCAAATTCAAGCTCTAAGTAATTATCATAAAATGAATTATTCTGTTCCGGATCCAGTATTTCCAGCAATGCGGAACTTGGATCGCCACGGAAGTCTTTACCGAGTTTGTCAATCTCATCAAGTATAAATACAGGATTGGAGGATTTTATCTTCCTCAGTTGCTGAATAATCCGGCCCGGCATTGCGCCTATATAGGTTTTCCGATGCCCGCGCAATTCGCTCTCATCATGCAATCCACCAAGGCTCAGCCGAACATATTTCCGGTGTATGGCATTGGCAATACTACGACCCAGAGACGTTTTACCGATACCCGGAGGTCCAACGAAACATAGTATTGGCGACTTCATATCCCCTTTCAGTTTCAGTACGGCAAGATATTCCACTATCCTGTCCTTTATCTTGTCCATACCATAATGATCATCATCCAGCACTTTCTGCGCTTTTTTCAGGTCGTAACTGTCTTCCGTATAAACTCCCCACGGAAGATCAAGCATCAGGTCAAGATGGTTATAGATCACCGAATAATCAGGAGTGCTGGGGTGCATACGCTCCAGCTTTTCTATGTTCTTCTTAAATAATTCTTTTGCGGTTTCCGGCCATTTTATTTCTTCGGCGCGCTTTTGCAGGTCTTTTATTTCACGCTCATTCGGGTCTCCGCCCAGCTCTTCGCGTATAGATTTTAATTGCTGCTGTAAGAAATATTCCCGTTGCTGGCGGTCAATGTCAGCACGGGTTTTGTTGGTTATTTCATTTTTAAGTTCTACCAGTTGCAATTCAGACTGCAGCAACTGCAATAATTTTTCAGCACGTGCCGTAATATCATTTTCTTCCAGCATCGCCTGCTTATCCTGCAGCTTCGCTGAAATATTAGAAGCCACGAAGTGCATTAAAAATGACTGCTGCTCGATATTGCGCAATACTATGCTTGCCTCATTGGGCATATTGGGCGACTGCTGAGCAATCTTTTCCGAGTAATCCTTAATATTAGATATCAGCGCGTCGAAAGATGCGTCTTTTTGCGGATATACATCGTCCAGGTATTTTACCTGTGCGATATAAAAGGGATCAACCTGCGTATAGGATTCTATTCTGAACCTCATGCGGCCCATGATGAAAATAGTGATATTGCCATCGGGCATTTTTATCTGCTTCACTAACTTAGCCAATGTGCCTACCTGGTAAATATCATCAGGCATAGGGTCGTCATTACTACTGTCTTTTTGGGCAATTACGCCTATCCATTTACCGGTCCTGTGGGCTTCACCAATGGCTTTTACAGATTTTTCACGGGCAACGGTTATCGGCAGCACCACATTAGGAAATAATACAGTGTTTTTAAGTACTATAACAGGCAATTCCATTGGCAATGAGCCTTTCTCCTGCTCGTCCATTTCATCTTCACCAAGCGGCACGATAGGCATAAACTCCATTTCCTGCTCATTTTGGCCAAAAAAATTATCTAACATTGATCTCATTTCAGACATTCCGGCAAAGTTAACCCCAAAATAGTTATTAAAGAATGGGTAAAGATAAGGGTCAATAAGTATGCCAAAGCATATAATCGGTAATTTTTACAGAAAAACTACTTATCAAAAAATTATTAGCAATAGATTGATAGCAATAATGATTCCATATCTTTACAAAAATAAATGGCATGAAACATTTTTTACCTGCGCTGATTACTACTTTTTTCATCATATCCGCAGCTTATGCAAAGGAACACGCAACAGATACCTCTGCAAAAAAAATACTGCCACCGATACAAAGATTTTATATTGGCGGAGCAGCGGATGGCGCTATTTTCTCTACGGCAACTATTAAACATACTACATTGAATGGTACCGCATCACCTGATATCACCAATACTTATGGCACATTGCGTTTTTCTTATATTTTCAATTTCGGATTTTCTTTCAATTTTAATTTAAACAGGCACCTGGGCGTTTATACAGGCATTGATATTAAGAATATCGGTTTTATTGAAAAAAATAATGGAGGGGAAACTGTAAAACGCCGCACCTATAATATTGGAGCTCCTATTGGTATTAAAATAGGCAATATGGCAAAAAAAGGAAATTTTCTCTTTTTGGGAGGCGGGGTTGACGCACCGGTAAACTATAGGGAAAAAACATTCAGTATCAGAGATCAGAAAATCAAATTCAATGAATGGTTTAGTGAACGTACACCCCAAATAATGCCTTATATATTTGCAGGCGTTTCCATACACCGGGGTATCACTTTAAAAGCTCAATATTACCCAGGCAACTTTTTAAACCCCAACTTTACTACTCACAACACCCAGCCTTATGCCGGGTTTGATGTTCACCTGATAATGTTCAGCGTTGGTTTTGCCACACATTACAGCAAGCACCATGACATTAAGAAACATGTAGCTGAACTGAATACGATGTAAGAATTAAGTCAAAAGTCAAAAGTTAGAACCCAAAAGTGTATAATACTGTCAATACTTATTCAAATATTTTATCCGGATCACGGCTTGATTGAAATATTGCGTAAATGATTACATCATTAGCAATAATCTCAAAAATTATTTTGTAAGGAAAATGCCGAAGTATAAGCTGGCGGCAATTCCCATCAAGGAAGGAGTAATAAAAAGGAGTATGTTTTAATTTTTCAAAGCACAGTTCGACTTCATCTAACAGACGCTCTCCCAAGCCCTGAAGTTGTAATTCATACCACCAATATGCTTCATCAAGCATCTGATACGCTCCTGGCTTAATAATAAGGCGGTACATTTAAGATGCTTTTCTTTTTCTTATCATCTCTTTAACCTCTTCCCAACTATAAGATGCGCTTTCGCCATCTAGGTGTTTTTTACGTTCTTTTTTCAAAAAAACAAGCTGCTCTTCCGTAAGCGTTGAGTTTTTTTCTTTAATACTATCTTCTAATAAAGTATAGAGCCCGATAATTTTTTTGTCATCCGCATCTGCGAGGTATGCAACCAGTTGCTCCCTCATAACCGTAGTTGTCATAACTATGCTTTCTTGTAAAATTAATGAAAAATTCACATTTCATTTCCCTTGCATTTCCAACAGCTTTTCCAATACCGTAAATGTAATCGGGCATACTGTGGCATTTTTGAGTGTCAGTTGCACGCGCTTTAACAGCACATCTTCATCGGTATAAGGGTAACGGGCGCAGTCACCCGGGCGGTCTTCATAAATATTACAGGTATTATCGTCAGCCAGAAATGGACATGGCTTGCTCTTTGCCACATAATCTCCTTCATCGTCTAATTTCAGGAAACGGGCAACCAGCTCGCCCTCTTTTATACGCAGGCGTTTTGCGATACGCTTTATATCTGGTTGCTTAAAACGGGGAGAATGATTTTTACAGCAATTGGCACATTCCAGGCAATTAATTTTACTGAAGGCTTCCTCATGCAGGTCGGGCAATGCTTTGAGCATTTTATTAAAATTGCCTTTCTCCAGCATGTATTTATATGCTTTCTGATGCTCCTTAGCTTCTTTTTCCCAATGTTCAAACCCCGAACACCCCGACCCTAAAGGGAGATGTTTTCTGTCTTCCATATCATTACATTATCCCAGAAAAGGCATCGCAGGAAATCAATTTTTCCTGCGATATAAAACCAATACTTGCCTTCTGCTTTTTAATAAAAAAAATTTATTAAATCAGCTCAATTATTACACAGTTGTTGAAATTTAAACCGAAGCCAAATAGATAGTCCCCCTTTAGGGGGCAGGGGTTTTACAGTTTCATCATATCCATTATGCGCTCCAGGTCTTCATCATTATAGAACTCAATAAAAATGCTTCCTTTTCCTGTTTTCTTCCTATCCAATTTTACTTTGGTTGAAAAAAGAGAGGCCATACTATCTTCTATACGTTTGTATGCAGGCGGCAATTTCGCGATGGTTTGTTTGCCTGTCACAGGTGCCTTTTCGGTGGCCATATCCTTTACCAATTGTTCTACCTGGCGAACAGACAAACCCTTTTGCATAGTCTCGCGAAATACATACAACTGCTGCTCCACATGCTCCAGTCCTATGATAGCGCGGGCATGGCCCATGCTTAATTGTCCGTCGCGGACGGATTTTTGAATATCCGGCGGAAGTTTTAATAAGCGTAAGTAGTTGGCTACCGTGCTGCGCTCTTTCTTCATTCTTTCCGATACCTGCTCCTGTGTAAGCCCGCATTCGTCCATCAATTGACGGTAACTTAATGCTATTTCAATGGCATTGAGATTCTCTCTTTGCAGGTTTTCCAGCAGCGCCATTTCCAGCATACCCTGTCCATCGGCCGAACGCACATAGGCGGGTATATCGGTAAGCCCCGCCATCTTTGCAGCCCGCATCCTGCGTTCGCCTGCAATAAGCTGGAACTTGTTATGGCCTACCTTCACAACCGTCACCGGCTGTATAATATCGTGCAGCCTTATACTTTCAGCAAGTTCTTTTATAGCCTGCTCATCAAAGTCACGGCGGGGTTGTTTGGGATTAACTTCTATCTGCTCCAGCGGAATGCGGGCAGTAGTAGTCATAGTTTGCCCGGAAGCTGCAGGCACGGCTTCTTTCGACGTCATCAACTCATCATCAATATTATCGAGTAATGCGCGAATGCCCTTGCCCAACCCCTGTTTCTTATTAATCTGCGCCATGCTCATCTATTTCAAAAATTTTATCCTCGTTCTTAATTTTTGTCATGTTGTTTTTCTGGAGAATTTCTTTCGCCAGGTTCAGATAATTTACCGCTCCCGTGCTTTCAGCGTCATACATCAAAGCCGGCATACCAAAGCTCGGAGCTTCACCCAGCCTGGTGTTACGGTGCAGTATCGTATTAAAGACGAGGTCGCCAAAATGGTTTTTGATTTCCTCCACCACCTGGTTTGACAGGCGCAGGCGGCCATCATACATGGTCATCAGTATCCCTTCTACTTTCAGGTTGGCGTTAATGCGGGTCTGCACTATTTTTATTGTGTTCAGTAATTTTCCCAAACCCTCCAGTGCAAAATATTCGCACTGCACCGGTATTACTACGCTGTCTGCTGCGGCCAATGCATTTATAGTAATAAGCCCAAGAGACGGCGAACAGTCAATAATTATGAAGTCATAGTTTGGCAGTTCTGGCTCCAGGGCTTTACGAAGCACATATTCCCTGTTGGGGTGGTTTATCAGTTCTATCTCCGCACCCACCAGGTCAAGGTGGCTGGGCAGCAGGAACAGATTTGGCGTTTCGGTTTCTAAAATTACCTGTGAAGCGGGTGTATCATTCACCATGCAGTCATACAGGCTTACCTTAATATTTTTCAGGTCAAAACCATTACCTGTAGTGCTGTTGGCCTGCGGGTCGCCATCTACCAGCAATGTTTTATATTCAAGTACGGAAAGGCTTGCCGCCAGGTTAATTGCGGTTGTTGTCTTCCCTACTCCGCCCTTTTGATTTGCAACTGCTATTACTTTAGCCATATATACCCCCAATCCCGCCTATGCGGGATTTATTGTTTTAAATGTATAATTTAATCACAAGATAATCGTTTCTCCAATCTTTGGCAATATTAACTCTTTCCCGGCGGCTTTAAATTTTTCCTTTGCCTCCTCATGGTTTATTTTAATATACCCGAAAGTATCGAAATGTATGCCTATTACCTTATCGCACTTTATGAAATCAGCAGCAATTACCGCATCTTCCGCATCCATAGTGAAGTTACCGCCAACAGGCAGGATGGCGAAATCTAATTTCGCAAAACGGGGCACAAGCTGCATATCCATCATCAGGCAGGTATCGCCGCTATAGTAAAAATTACCCTCTTGCCCCTGCACCAGGTAACCTCCGGGATTGCCCCCATAAGAACCATCAGGTAAGCCACTGCTGTGCCATGCAGGTAAGAAACGTAATTTTCCGAAATCAAAGCTGGCAGGGCCGAAGTTCATGGGATGCGCATTTTTTACGCCATTATTTTGCGCCCAGTTCACCACTTCAAAAGAACCGATGACCAATGCCCCGGTGCGGGTAGCTATTTCCACCAGGTCGCCTACATGGTCGCCATGACCATGAGATGCAAGGATGAAATCAGCCTCGACGTTGTTTATATCTATATCAATAGCCAGTTCATTACCCCTGATAAAAGGGTCGAACAGCAATTTTTTACCTCCTGTTTCTATACTAAAACAAGAATGGCCGTAATAAGTGAATTTCATATAAAAGGAATATTATTTGCAGGTGCGAACCCGAACAGTTGCCCTAAATGCAAATTTAAGTAAATAAAAAACAGAAGAAAGTATAAAATAGAATGTTAGCATCAATATCCTCAGTTTGTCATGCACGGATGGGATTATATTATGGCTGACTTTCCTTATTTTTCTTATGTAGTAGTGTCATTCAAGTGCGTGGATTCTTTAGTATGTATATAAAGAGTCATTGCTATACTCAACAAGAGATAAATTAGTGACTCTTGCAGATATAGCATAATAGATAATTTGTCATGGTGAGCCGCGCCGAACCATGACATGCTGAATGATGAACTTAAGCACAATGAAGTTCTGGACTCACTAATTTATCCCTTGCGAAGTATAACTAACTGTCATCACACTCTGTATAATAGCTATATATTCCCGTTTTTTCACAAAGCATATCTATGAAAAAAGTTTATGAAAAGCATCCTTTGAATTTCAATGATAACCACTATCTTTGCACTCCCAAAACCAAAACAGGGAATGGTGCGGTAGCTCAGTTGGTAGAGCAAAGGACTGAAAATCCTTGTGTCGCCGGTTCAATTCCGGCCCACACCACCACTTAAACACGAAACCCGCTCCCAGAGCGGGTTTCGTGTTTAATACCCTTAACTGGTGGCGGTTTAGGTGGTGGCGGTAATATATTTTTATTTGCACTTTATGTAATTGGGTTTGGTGGTGGTTTGCTATGCACAACTATGAATATTTACATAGATGAGCAAACATCAAAATATTTATAGGACTCAGTCCGGTATTGAGATGTGTCTGTATAGGTTTGTTCATATAACAATTTCACGGCGCGTGTGCTCCCACCGAAAAAGTCTTCAGAGAAATCCGAAGACTTTTTTGATTTAACACTTCAGAAGAAAAATTTCAGCTCTGATTAATTAAATGTCCTAGGAGAACGGGGTTATTCGCGGTTCGGGATGCCTGTCAGAACATTCAGAATAGCGAGGGCCAATCTAGTCTGTTTCTGTTTCAACAGTAGTGGTGGTTTTTTCTTTCACTATTGTTTCTTTTGGTTCTTCCTCTGTTTTAATTGTTTCGATTGTCGTTTTTGTCTGTGCAGGCTCTTCCTTCACCTCTGTTGTCGTTTTTTTGCGTATTTCTGTTGTACTTGACATATGATTTGAATTTATTTGTTACAAACTTATTACACAACAAAGATTGAGCCACCGGAAACAATAAGTGTTACGGAATTGCGAATTAGTTAAAGACATAATCATAATAGTATGCTGAGAATTTCTTAAAACTCAATGAGTGGTGGCAGGAAGGTAGCAGATTTTTAGTTAAAGAGTGAAAAGCATAGAACATGATGGAATAATGTAATCTTTATCAAACGCTTTCACTCCTGTTCGATTGCGGTTAATCGCATATTGATTTTAGTCGTCCGTGTGCGGATTGAACCAAATACTATTCTTTTGATACAAGATTCCCCAATTCACTTAATAAATTTGAGGTGGCGGAATGGAGGCGGTTTCTATACCTGCTCTTATCATTCAGTTAAATCAACATGATAAACATCTGTAGAGTTTCTCTTAATATCACGAACATGGAAACCTCCGGATTCAGGGATTTGCTCAAACAGGTCAAAAGCCACACAACTTTTTGGCAATGGAGAAAAGATAAGTGTAAATGATAAAGTAGTACCTGCTGGTACCTCGGTCCACACTGGGTATATTGTTATGCCTTCACCATACAGTAACCTGCTTTGATGGTTTGAGCTAGTGTCAATAAGATAGGTTGTAGGCCATATCCTTGCATAGGTGCCTCCGAAATCATCCTCAAGCTTACAATGAACGATTACCTGGCCTTGTTCTTCAGTGTCAGATAATAACCTTTCTTTAGCCTCATTGCTAATTTCAACCTTTATTTCAATAGCAATATCACTAGCTAAAATACTCATATTATTTGAAAGCATGTGCATGGAAGCATCTTATAGGTAAAGATAAATGATTATTGCTTCACAAACTTCCTTACCTCAGTGCCGTTTATCCTGATTAGGTACATGCCTGGCAGAAAGTTGGCAATATTCACCTTCAAATTATCTGAGTTACAGTGACTGCAATAAACAATCTGCCCTAAAATATTACTTATTTCTACACTGCAGATTTTATCAAAAGAATAAATGGTTAGTTCTGTACTGGCAGGGTTAGGATAAATTTCAATTTCATTATTGTTACTTGTTCGTAATACTCTCAAAGAGCAATTACTAATAACAGTATCACTTACAGTAATAAAACATCCGGTAGGAAGCTTATACGAGATAATAACAGAGCCAGTTGATACGCCGAAGACTTTACCTGAAACTGAATCAATACTTGCAACCGCTGTATTATTAGAACTCCATACACCACCTGTTAGAGCATCACTTAAATTAATTGCCAACTCCAGACAAATGTAATTATTACCTATTATTGGCAAAGGCACAGGGTTAATTGTTACCGTTTTTGTACCAATACATCCACCAATCTCATAAGTAATCATAATTGTGCCTGCGGTTAGACCGATTACTACTCCAGTAGTTGAATCAACAAAAGCTATAGAAGTATTACTGCTGTTCCAGATTCCGAGGGGCGTAAAATCAAATAGTGTTATAGAATCTCCTTTGCAGGTATTTGTTTTTCCTATTATTGGTTCTGTGAAGCATACAGAACAAGGCACAGTATCATATTTATACTTTCCAATAAATAGGTTTTCGCCTTTATTGTTAAATAATGTATCGTGACCCAGAATAAATGTATCAATTTCATAGTCGCCACCTAAATAAAAATTGCCATGATTATCTGGCATAATACCTATATAATCATCACCACCACCACTAAGCGCCATACCTGACACATAATTTCCGGACCTATCATATTGAGTAATAAACATCGCATCATTATATTCCTTATTATACGGCTTTATCAAAATGTGACCATCAAAATTCATAAATGTATCTGGGGCAGCGCCTAGTTCCATTGTTCCTGCAATTAGGATTCTGCCACAATTGTCAACAGAAATTGACTGCCCTTTATCATTTCCAGGCCCTCCGGCTGATTTAGCCCATAAAATATTACCAGAAGAATCAAACATGGCAACAAAACAATCAAAATTACCAAATGAAGGAAGGTTAAAAGAGCCCAATTTGATATTAGAATCTACCCCACCTGTTAAAAATATACATCCATAATTGTCAGTGGTCATTCCAGAACATAAGATATGACTACTTAGCATTTTGGCCCATATAGGGTTCCCATTAGTATCTAATTTAGATAAAAAGCTAATAGGTTTTGTAGTTGAATTGGTAAGCACAGTACTTCCTAATACAAAGGAGTCTGACGTGTATTCCCCTGAAATAAAAAAATCACCATTAGGTTGTACAAAAATACCTGTTGGGTTATCATTTGCCTTGCCTCCAAAACTCTTTGCCCAAATAGTATTCCCCAATGAATCAAATTTAGCAAGAAACACATCGGAACTTCCTCCTCCAATTATATTATTATTGTATAAAGTAATTGGACCAATAGTTATTTTTGCACTTCCAAAAGAACCACTCAATATAATATTTCCCTCAAAATCGACTCCAAGACTATTCCCGAGGAATGCAAATGGGGTACTGTCACTAGCTATGTTTTTTGCCCATAACACACTTCCAGAACTAGAGAACTTTGCCATAAAATACATACAGTAAGGGATTGGATTATTCAAAGTATCAGGTCCTATAATACAATTACTATCTGTATAAACACCTGAAACATATAAATTCCCAGATAAATCAGTTGCAATTCCGCTATTTTCCAACCATACCATTGATTTTTTGGCAGTTCTTTGTGAACCCAGGGCCCATAAAAAATTACCTAATGAATCAGCTTTCGCAACTACCATTTGAGGAACTGAACCATTATCATAAATTTTTGATGTGCCAAATATTATAGAGTCAGTATAGTTATTTGCTAAAATAAAAATGTTTCCAGATTTGTTGCGAATTGCGGTTGCTACTTCTATTGCACCCAGCGGCGTTTTTACACTAGCATTAGCCCATTGCCAACCAATTTGTGCATGCGTTATGCTAGTATGACATATTGAAAATGAAATTACATAGAGCAAAAACAAAAAGCTATTTTTTATAATTTTCATAGGCAAGCTTTACATAGTAAAGGTATTCATTTATTCAATTCCAGGTATTTTTATTAGATGCCTCATTTATTACAATTTGGAGCCCTTCACTTTAAAAAAACAACCCTTTCCCGTCCTTGTGTATGGCAAAAAATGAACTATCCCATTAGTGGCAGGGTGTGCTAAAAGCAAGTGCAGCGATGAAGGAATTACTGTACTAATCATCACTATAAGTGTTTAGCCTTCACGTTCAAAGCCTTCACATAGATTAATCTTTGGTTGCTTACTACAGGGGGAAGAGGGGAACAAAAGGGTTAGGTGCATTTGCTTTTAAAATTCTATTTTTACCTCAAATCTCAAATATGCAGTTACGGCTACTTTTTCTGTTCATCATCTTATTTTCATTTAATTCTTACGGCCAGCTTCCTTCGTCGGGGCCCGGGATGGCAGATAATGCCTTCAGAAACAGCAATAATGAATTGTATTGGGGCAACAGGATGCCGGATAAAGAATACTGGCAACAGGATGTGCAGTATAAGATATATGCCATCATGCATGAAGAAGACAACAGGATAGAAGGCGCAGAAGAACTGACTTACTGGAACAATTCTCCGGACACTCTTCACTATGTGTATTTTCATTTATACCAAAACGCCTTTGTAAAGGGCTCCCACCTGCATGAACTGGAACGCGCCAATAAGACGAAATCGGGACTGGGCAAAAAGGAGGCTGCCGGGCTTGGCATAACTACCGAAAAAATACAGGTGGACGGGCAAACTGTAAAAACAGAACTTGACAATACCATAATGAAAGTATATCTGTCCAGACCGCTTTTGCCAGGCGGCAAAACTGTGATAAAAATGAGCTTTAATACCTATTACGACAATGGCATGACGCGCCGGAGGATGCAGATGTATAATGCCTGGGGCTTTATGCATTATAATGGCACACAATGGTTTCCTAAATTGTGCGTGTATGACCGTATGCACGGATGGGATACATACCAGCACCTGAACAAAGAATTTTATGGCGATTATGGCCTCTATGATGTAACGCTAGATTTTCCGTCCAATTATATTGTGGAGGCCACAGGGGTATTGCAAAACAGGAAGGAAATGCTGCCGGATACGTTACGTGCCAGGTTAGAAATAAAGAATTTTGCTGACAAGAAATGGAATGAACCACCGTCAACCATTATTCCATATGTGAAGGGGCAACGTAAATCCTGGCATTTTGTTGGAAACAACGTACATGACTTTGCGTTTACTGCAGACCCATCGTTTCGCATAGGAACCGCATACTGGAATGGTATAGAGTGCGTAGCTATAGTGCAGGAACCACATGCCGCCGGATGGCAAAACGCTACTGACTATATTGTGAAAATTATTAAAACTTTTTCTGACGATATAGGACTTTATCGCTACCCCAAGATAGTAGCCGCCGACGCCCAGGATGGCATGGAGTATCCGATGTTAACACTGGATGGCGGTTCTGAACCTGGCTATCGTGGCTTGTTCACACATGAAATTGGGCATAACTGGTTTTATGGGCAGGTAGGTAGTAATGAGACTTACCGTGCAGCAATGGACGAAGGCTTTACACAATTCCTGACTGCCTGGGGATTGCGTCGTATGGATGGTGAAAACCATGTAACAGGTAAGCAAAAGTCGAAATACAGGGAGCGTTTTGCAGAGCCTGCAAATGTGCTGGACAGGAATGTACTGAACCGTTATACTTTTGATGCGCTCAACCATAATGAAATAGCAGTAAACACACATTCTGATGATTTTAACAATGCACTGAATCATGGCGGCGGATATGGTCTGGTGTATTATAAAACTGCATCCATGCTGTATAATCTGCAGTACACGCTCGGAGACTCATTGTTCCAGGCGGCAATGCACCATTACTTTGAGCAATGGAAATTCGCGCACCCCTATTTCGAAGATTTCCGCGCTTCAGTAATACATTTTACGCATGTGGATTTATCATGGTTCTTTGATGAATGGTTTGAGACGGTAAAGACATTGGATTACAGCGTAGGCGGCATCCGGAAAATTCCGGGAGCTGACAGCTTTGCTATAAAGTTCCGCAGGCCGGGCGAGATGCAGATGCCAATAGACTTTACTGTAACTGCAAAGGATGGTACAAAGCACAGCTATTACATTCCCAATACCTGGTTTGAAAAACAAACCTTAGCCACTACCCTGCCCAAATGGTATGGCTGGGGTAAACTGCATGACCGCTATACCGCGCATGTGCAGATACCATCGGGTATAAAGATGGTGCAGATAGATACTACCTTCAGGCTCGCGGATAAGGACATGGTGGACAACTATAAAGGCAAATGCCCGTTGATAAGCCCCAATGCTATTAAGACGATATTCGATGGCGGCTTAACCCCGCAATGGGACCGCAGGCAATACCGTCTGGACATTCGCCCGGATCTTTGGTGGAACCCTATTGATGGTATAAAGGCTGGCGTACATTTTGAAGGCGATTATTTATTCAGTCTGTACAAGATAGATGCAACCGTGTGGTGGAATACCCATGCGCTGCAGGAAAATATTTATGTTCCGCTTAACGGCCAAAGCATGTATGCGAATTTTTCACCCCTCAATTATTCATTCAATTATATCACCCCTGTAACACGCAATTTACCAAAGCTGCAGCTGCAACTCAACAGCCGCTACATTGATGGGCTGTGGTACCAGAGAGCAGGACTTAACTGGCAGGTAAATGATAAGAATTTTATACAGTTGTATGGGCTTAGTATGTGGCGGCCTTATGGATATGATTATGAATACCTCATTGACGCCAATGACTGGAGCAGCACTTATTCCAGGCCAAATACTTCCCTCAATATGGCGTGGACACATAACTACAATTATATCCATGGATCGGGAAAATATACTTTCAGTTTCCGTGCTCCCTTCATGAATAGCGGTGATGCTCCGTTCGATTATTCTTATGCGCAGCTGGAGTCAGTTAATTATAATTATTTAGGCAAGATGGAAATCCGTACCCGTTTGTTTGGCCGTTATGGACTTGGCAGCAATCTGCCTTATGAAAGCCTGTTGTATATGGCAGGAGCGGGCCCGGAAGAAGAAATGGAAAACAAATACACCCGCAGCGTTGGATTTATACCTACCGACTGGCAAGGGATTTCCACTTATGATGTTAACCATTTCCAGCAGGGCGGCGGGCTTGGTCTGCGCGGCTATGCCGGCTACTATGCGCCTGATGAGCACAATGGTTATATGATGGAAGGATATAAAGGGCGTAGCGGTGCCGCGGCAAATATGGAATTGGGACTGGAAAATTATATGCCCTGGCGGCCAGCCCTGTTCCGCAACTGGATGCATGCGAATGTCTATTTGTTTGGCGATGCCGGAGTGATGGAAATGAGCAATTTTGCGGCTGCAAATATTAGCAACATACTACCAACAAATGTCTGGAGCAATCTACATGTGGACGCAGGCGCAGGGTTTGCATTTACCATAAAGAACTGGGGCGTATTTGAAAAAGCAAAACCATTGACCCTGCGTCTTGACCTGCCCATTTTCCTGAACCGTCCGCCATACAGCAACAACCAGTATGCTACATTCCGGTATGTGATTGGGGTGAACAGGGCGTTTTAATTTTAATGTATAAGGCTCCACAATGGCTTAATTGCTCAATGGCTCAGTGCTTTCGATATCGTGGTATTTATTTCGGATCCGATTCTTTTTGTCTAAAAAATCCGAATGAACAAAATGCATTTTCAAAAATTTTAGGGTGCAATTTTGTAACCAAAATAAATCATTGCTGAGCTTACTTAAATTTTAGGAGTGGATTGCGTTTGTGATGAAAGATCGAAGAAATAACGACTCGGTTTTCTTTCTCATCTATAATGTACACTATGGAAAAAGGATATTTTTTCAATGATACCTCATGGAATTGCTTATAGCTCTTCTTAAAAACGCCGGGGCTTTCGCGAAGTAAATCAATTTTTTCCTTCACTGCAATTTCAAAATTCAGCGCAGCCACCTCACTCCGTAAACGATACCATTCCATTGCCGTTTCATATTCCCGGATGGCCCTTTCCTGGTAGTTAACTGTGAAGCTCATTTTTTTGTTTTGCCTTTAATAATATTGCGGATTCGTTTATTAGCTTCTTCTTCGCTTACTAGCTTACCTCCGTTTTTATATTCCTCGTAGCGGCTATCAAGCTCTGCTTTAAACTCATCACTATAGTCATTCTCCTGCTCCGCAGCAAACGTCTTTGCAACAGTCAGCAACGCTTTCTTTTGGCGTATATTTAATATGCTCAGGTAATTATTGATCTGCCTGTCTAAAGTAGTTACAGCTAAACTCATTTCTTTTTATTTCTACAAATTTAATTCATTATTGTTATTTCGTTGCTAATGCTGAAATTATAAAAATCACGCAATGTGTGGCCTTGAAAGCGCTACTTCATCACTTCCCCTGTCTTCACTTTGTGTTTACTGTGTAAATAATACCCGGCAGAAAAGCCTATGTTGAAGGATTTCAAAGAATTACCGGCATCGCCTTGTGGTAACAGGTTCATAAGACCTCTTTGATATAATACCAGCACATAAAGCCCATTGGCTAATTGTAATCCTGCACTGGCGCTCACACCGGCATCAAACTGTTTGATATCATCTCCTACTGCGGAACCGATTTTTAATGGCCGGGCATATCCTGGCTCTGCGTATGGATAAGTGATTGCGCCGGAAAAGTTTGCTCTTCCGCTGATGTTACAACCCAAATAAGGCCCCACACCAATGAAAGGTGTGTTAGCAATAGCCGTATTTATTTTATAAACCAATTGAAATGGGACTTCAATAGTGCTGATCTTCATAGATTTGTTTGCCCCTCCAGCCATAATCGGAGGATTATACCCGTTGCCGGCATATAAAACACCCGGCTGCAGATGGAAATGCGGAGTTAAGGTGATGTCGGCTTTACCTCCGGCACGAATTCCGTTATTGATCCTGTTCCACATTTTTGTTCCTGATAGCTTCATATAGGTACACATATTAATGCCAATTTCAGGGGCAAAACTTACCTGTGCAACAGCATTATCCGCAACTAAAATAAATGAAGCAATTAAGAAGAATAAGGGTCTCATAAATAAGGATTTTAAAATTAAGACACAATAAGATTAATAATAGTTTGGTTTTGCAGCAAATAATGTTCAATAAGAATTCCTTTTCATCTTAATCACTTCCTTTTATAAATCTGGAAATCACCCGCATTCTTTACATACACATAATTATCAGCATCAATCCCTATAGAGAATCCTTCATAACTAAGTTTTATATAGTAATCTTCATTTCCCTGCACGCATTTACTCACCCGGTAACCATTTACTTTACAAAGGTAGCCCCAGTAAAAGCTCTCATAGGAATAGGCTACGGAACTGCCCTTTGGTATTGCATTTACGCCTTCCGTCATAATAATGTTGAAGAACATATTAACAGGGAAGTGGCATAGATAATGTACTACATCCGCTTTATCTTTTTTAACGTAATTGACGGAAAGCATAACAAGGAATAATGGTATGACAAGAAGTGGAAGCAGCTTTATTTTTACTTTTTCTGCCAGCGATGAAACAAGTAAATAAGCGGTATAGATCATTAATGCAAGCGTGATACTAAAGTGTCCCGGGAGGGTCCTGTCAATAGGGAATAATTTCATTTTTAACACGAGCAATACTAATGAGCCCCATAATGCTGCATAAAAAACGCCTAGAAAAAATGCAGTCCTGTTCTTCCGGTAAAAAAGCAGGCAGAGAGGTAGCAAAAACAACAGCAGGTCTGCCTGGTGATTGTGTGTTATGAAACTGGCAAAACAGTAATCCATGTAGTTCCGGAACATTGGGATTATATCTGCAGCCAGCAATTTGTAATTTTCATATTGTACCACATAGGCATTAGACGTTACAGCTTTCATTCCGGAGAAGCACAAACATGGCAGGTACAGTAAATAAACAATTACCACGACTGATAACTGGTATTTCCAGTAGGCTAGATGTACTTTTTTATTGATAACCTGGTATGCCAATGCGAATGCCAGTAATGCCGCATGGAAATACAAAAATGACGGAACACAAAAATAACCAATAGCGCATGAAGCAACATGGATATACAACCATTTCTTACCGGGTGAATTGAAGAACTTCAACAGAGAAATAAACCCTGACCAGCTCACTAATGCCAGCATTTCATATCCTCTTGCCTGGAAACTAAAGCCCCATACAGGTAGCTGTAACGCCATAGTTAATGACACCAGCAATGCCAGCCACCTGTTTTGCAATATTGTTTTCAGCCAGAAAAAAACTGTAAGTATTAATGCCCCGTAACACACCAATGAAATTACCCTGCCGGTAAATACCTTATGGGCACCTCTAAAAACTAAAGTTAGTAATATTTAATATAAATTTAACAATTTATTTTTAATTATTGTTTTATATTTGTTACTGTAAATCAAATGATTGTTCCACATGAAACAATTTAAA
>CAISOH010000443.1 GCA_903887005.1 uncultured Bacteroidota bacterium
ATTGCGGGTGGTTCGCCTGTTGTTTAGCCATTGTAATACGTATTTACGTATTACAAACGTACAACAAAAAAACCGTCAAACCAAAGATTGACGGCACTTTTTTTGAACTAATACGTATTTTTATTCCAAGTTACGGATTAATGTTTTTAAGCTCGCAAAGGCATATAGTAACAGATTTTTGATGTTTAAATGGTATAAGCTTTTGTTTTATTTATATTGCAAGTACGGGCGCTTGCGGGGGGAGCGAGGAGGGAAATGTATTTTCAATTGTACCTGCCCCGCATAGTGGCTGCTATATTTTAGGCACTATGCAATCGAGCGATTATGATTGCATGGGCTACCATGCAGGAGGTCAGGATATGTATCTCGCAAGGCTTGACATCAATGGCAACTTGCTTTGGCACAGGGACCTGGGCGGCAGCGGAGACGATGGATATTATGGGTATGGAATTGCCAATGGAAGCAATTCAAAAGATTTTGATGTGCATCATCATATAGGTGGATATGACTACTGGGTTTTGGATGTAGATAGCAGCAGCAATATTGTGTGGGATAACTGTTATGGCGGAGCCGATAGTGATGAGTTTGCTAAAACAATCTGCATGGCTACCGATGGAAGTATCTGGTTAAATGGAAACTCAACTGTAAAGAGCGGATTGGTGGACACAAGTTACGGGCGGGCTGATGCCTGGATGGTACACATAGATAGCATTGGTAATTTTTTAAGCGCCAAAGTACTCGGCAGCGACCAGCAAGACGAGGGCGAGATGATATATCCCTTATCAAATGGGAATGTAATAGCAGGCGGTTATTATTCTGAAAATAATGGATCGTTTTCCTCTTTAGGCTATTATGATACTGCTCATACAGGTACAACTGATGCTTTTCTTGCAATATTTGAGCCAAGGACAAACGTTGGAGAGCCAAATATTTCTCTATTAAATAATTCAATTGAAATTTATCCTAATCCTTCAATTGGTAACTTCAAAGTAAGCCTTGTTCAATCATTCAATTATGAGTATAGTGTTTCAATAACCGATTTGATTGGCAAAGAAATTTATTCAGGAATTCTCCCAAAATATTATAACAATAAAACAATAGATACCAGAGACTGGCATAAGGGCGTATATTTTGTGCAAGTGATTGGTGAGAATGGTTTAAAGACAGTAAAGAAATTATTATTAGAATAACCAGTTCGAAAAGCTTACAATGACGTTTTTTCAATTTATTGATTATCATGCTGCTATATTTTGTAGTGCAAAACCATATTTTGTGGCTTCCTTTTTAAGAAATGCAATCCTTTTTGCTTCCTGCCTCGCTGTATCTATTTTTAATTTCTCTTTATCGAAAGCAATCTTATTCCTGACCATTACATAAAATATAACTGCAAGTTTTCTTGCTACGGCTTTAATAGCCTTTTTTGTTCCATGTTGGGCTGACAATCTTCTATATAACTGACCTAATGCTCCTTTGTTTTGCCACATTGTTTGGGCAGCCTGCTATCGGAGCTGCATGGTGACAAAAGAACAAAACGTACAAGGATGCCAACGCCACTGGTGTGAAATAGTAGTAATCATGCCCGGACCATCCTTTTATTTATTGATAGCTTTGCACCCCGGCCTATTTTTATTCATCACTCCCTACACCGTAAACAGAAGTGTTTGGAATCAAAACCATTGACTTAAAATAATAAATATATACATCCCAAACTAACATTTTTATCTTATTATACGCCTTATAGGTAGCATCTTATAAGTCGTTCTGAGTATTTTGCATAATTTTAATTATTAAATCGAATTCCAAAATGAAAAAACTATCCTGTTTTCTCCTTCTTTGTTTTGCAATACATGCAAACGCTGCTACCAGTATTACCACCCCAAGCGTATCCGGGCACTGGACATTGGCCGGATCGCCTTATAATATTTATAACGACATACAGGTGGATGGCACCCAATCCCTGACAATTGACCCCGGCGTTAATGTTATTTTTTACGGTTCTTACCGGATGATCGTTAATGGCATTTTACAGGCGGTTGGTACTGCCAGCCTGCCGGTAAATTTCATGGTAGCTGACACAACCGGATTTACAACAGATAATTATTCGGCGGCCGGTGGCTGGCATGGCATCCAGTTCCTGGCTTATGGAGGTGCTGTTACGGATATTTCAACTTTACAGTATTGCAATATATCCTTTACAAAATTTGATTCCGCTGATTACTTCACTTCGCCAGAACTTCATTCTTTGTTTATTCAAAGAAGTTTAACAATTAATAATTGCAGCTTTTTTAATAACAGAACAAACAGCCAGTATAGTGTGGATCTGTTCGCCATATCAACGAACAGCGGCCAGACGGCTGAACTCGGGACATGTAATTTTTATAGCAATTTTTCCGGTGCAGCCGTTTTCCTTAATTTTAACAAATTTGGTGGTAACACCTTTATTCATGATTGCAAAATTTATCAGAATCAGGCCCAGACCTCTGTCTTTTCCACTTACTGGACAAACCTGCTGTTCCAAAACAATGAGGTTTTTCAGAATGCTATTTTTGGTACGATCAGCGGTATAGGAATCCTTACCATCGATGGCAATGCAACCTTAAAAGGGAATAATATACATGACAATATCTGCCAGAAAGATGGAGCGGTTTTTTGTGAAGGCGGCTTTGTTGACATTATCGGCAATGAGATCTGCAATAACCAGCATACCAGCGGGATTTGTGGGGTGGCAGATGGTGGAGGCGCTTTGAATTTATGCTGGAACTCAGGAATAAGCCACGCAAACACTTTTTACAACGTAAGAAATAACATCATCGCCAATAATTACTCTCCCTTCCAGGGTGGCGGCATAAAGCTGATGAATGCAGGCGCGACCATTACAAACAACCAGATCGTTAACAACAAATCTACCGGGGGCGCAGCTATCCATATCTTCGACAACGACACCTCATCTTTTGTAATTAAGAACAATCTGTTTTACGGCAATATTAAAGATACCTCTGTTTTTACCTCTCCGGTTATTGATGCGATCCTTTATAGCAGCAGCCTGGAATATGACCACAACTGGGCGCAATGCCCCACCGCGTTTGAACTCAATCTTTCAGGCATGGGATTCACTTTTTCCGGC
Source organism: uncultured Bacteroidota bacterium (assembly GCA_903887005.1). Taxonomy (GTDB): domain Bacteria; phylum Bacteroidota; class Bacteroidia; order Chitinophagales; family Chitinophagaceae; genus Nemorincola. Next base: position 3,125 of record CAISOH010000443.1, read on the forward strand.
GATACAACCACTAATATTGTGGGTACCGATCCCGGTATGATTGCACCAACTATGACTGCAGGCGTTGCATCAGGCACCATGACTGCCAAATTTGGTTTATTGTCAACCTCACCCTGTGTTGACAAAGGCGATACTACCGGCATTATCATAGAACCAGTTGATTATGCCGGCAGCCCACGCATCAATGGCAGCCTGGTTGACATCGGCGCTTATGAATATTGCCCTTCCTGTGCCCTTTCTGAGATTTTTACCGCTGTTTCAGAAAAGCAATTACAAGTATTCCCTAACCCCGCTCATAACCAATTGTACGTTTCCGTGCCGGAAGCAAAAGGTACGCTCGTGATGCTGGATATATCAGGCAGGCGGGTAATGCAAACAAATGTTACAAGCACACTTACCTCTTTTGACATTCACAGTATTGATCGCGGTCTGTATTTCATAGTATTGGACGATGGAAGTAATTCCAGAACAATTCAGAAAATAGTTGTGGAGTAAAACAGGTTTGTTTACAAAAAGAAGGATAAGGATTCCATTGGTTTGGAGTCCTTATCCTTTTTGTGATTCGTGAAGGAATTTGCCGGAAGGATGGAGCAATTTTTTGTGGGTCCCACTTTAATATATATGGCATGATTTTTCTGTCAAATCGGGTATGATTGGGAAAAGCAGTAAATGGCATCGCCCTGTTGTTTACTCATTGCTTATTGTAATATTAATTTTTGCAGGTTCTGTTACCTGGGTCGCTTTAGGCTATAAAAAATTTATAAAGAAAAATATTTCCGCATGGGTTTCTAAGGCTACAGACAGTATGTACCAGGCCTCAATCGTTGATATAAGCATCAATGTTTTTACCCGGAAAATCATAATAACAGGTATTAAAGTCTGGCCTGATACAAATATTATAAACAATTTTAAGGAAACAGGGAGGACACATAATATTTCAGTAACAGTAGTTATTCCGAAACTACAGCTAAATAGTATAAAATGGCAAAAATTCGTAAGCAGTAAAGAATTAGTCTGCGGAGAAACGCTTATCTGGCAGCCGGAAGTATTAATTGTTTCTAAACAACGTAAACCGGATTCATCTCAGATCCAACCTGAAAAAAAGAAATCGCCTGCAATAAAAAAAATATTCGCGCAAACTATTGATATTATGCAGCCTGATATAGTTTTCCGGTCATTTGATTTAAAAAATGACAGTTTTGACTGTAAACTTATAGGTGGGAAAGCAGTGCTTAATGATTGGTTATTCGGTGAAGGTAAAAGCGATACCAGCCGCTTTCTGTTTGCAAAATCCTGTATTATTGATTCTTCGGCTTTTTCCTTTTGCAAACCAGTTACGCTTTATGAATTCAAAACACCTGTTTTTTACTTCAATACAGATAAAAAGCAACTTTCAATAAAAGATTTGGTTATTGCCCCTATAGTGAACAGGGAAACATATTATCAAATCACAGGCAACAGGGGCACAATATGCAATATTATAATACAGCAAACAGATATTACTGATTTCGACAGCAAGAGGCTCATACATACCGGTGAATTTTATGCTTCGGCTCTTACTATAACGAATCCTGCTATTGGGCTTTATTACAATTACCTTATTCAGTATCACCCCGAAAACATGATACATATTGACCCGCATCAGTTGCTGAATAATTTACCCGTAAAAATAAATATAGGAGCTATTTCTGTTAATAATGCTTCTGTTATTTACACGGAGCTTAGTGAAAAAAGCAGGCAGGAAGGTGTGCTGTCTTTTGATAAGATAAATAGCCACGCGAACAGGCTTACCAATATGGATAATGTTATTTCAAAAAATGGTAGCTTTATCGTTAAAGGCAGTGGGGTGTTGTTCCACAAAAGCAAGATTACTGCTTCATTTAGTTTAGCGCTCTATGATACGTTGGGGGCTTTTACTGTTGATGCGCGTGCAGAAAACATAAATGCTCCCGAAATCAGAAAAGCGGCAAGTGCATTAACACTTCTCAAAGTTGATTCATTGCAGCTTAGCAGGATGTATGGACATATAAAGGGCAATCAAAATTATACACAATCAGAACTAACCATATTATATACCAACCTGAAAATAGAATTACAAAAAACGGATAGAAATGCAAATCTGAAAACAAAACCGGGCATTTCTCTTATTGCAAACACTTTTTTTGTTTATACGGATAATCCAATGCCCGGCGGGCAGGTTCGTTCAGCTTCAACTTATATGCCTCGTGATCCCACAATTCCCTTTTTTCCTACGATTGTGAAAAACATAAAGAAAGGGACAAAAAAAATCCTCACAAAGCACGAAAAAATTGTAGCAGCTTTAACTAATCCGGACGCAGGCGGTAAGCAGGAAAAGCAGGAAAAGCAAGTAAAGCAGGAAAAGCAGAAAAAGAAAGGCTTTTTCAAAAGGCTTTTTGGTAAAAAAGAAAATAAGGCACAATAACAAGATGGCCCATAAAATGTTCACAAACCCGCTATGATACTATACTTGCAGCCACATAAAATTGTGCATTGATTAATTCGCGGGACTTTGCGGTCTTGATTTTATAATTTACTTATTTCAATTCATTATCCTTTGCGGCTTTGCGCCTTTGCGAGAAACCTCTTTTGCACATTTTTATCCG
>CAISOH010000444.1 GCA_903887005.1 uncultured Bacteroidota bacterium
ATTATTGTAGGCGTGGATAATTTTAAGTTCCATATCGATTTAGTATAAGGATTCCTTTTTTGATACACAGATAAACCGGCTTGGCTCTATCAACATCTGTTATGACAACCTACAAAGCGGTAGCACCTAACGGAGCATATCTGCCAATTGAAGATGTGGGTATACGGTAGCTTTAGGGGCCAGGGGTGTATTATTTTATAACCGCATCCTCCATAATAACTTCAAAGAAGTAGCCATAGCCCAAATCTTTGTTCAGGCTTATTTTTCCTTCAAGGGTTACAACATCGCCTACTTTAACTTCCAGGTCGGAGGTTACAACGAGGTCGAAATTGCCTTTAAAATCCGTTCCGTCCTGGATGTGAATCCAGTTCTTTTTCATAACCGCAGGAGTGTATTTTGTAACCTCTCCTTTGATTTTCACGGTTTTGCCTGATAATGATTCCTTTTCGGAAAATAATTTAGCAATTGTGATTCCTCCCTTTGCCGCTTCTAACTTTATTTCCTTTTTTTCCGGTGGAGTAGCTTTCCTTTTGTAACCTTCAGAAGAAGCGGAAGCGCCATCCTGGTTCGTAGTAGATGAATTGTTTGATGAAGTATTCGTGTTGGGTTTATCTGTTGTGGCAACAATAGTTGTTTTTGGTTCTGTATTTAATCTTTCAAGCAGAATGATTGATTCAAAGACTTTGTGCAAATCTTTGCTTTCGAATTTTTTCATTTCAACACCACCTTCATAATAATAAGTGTCTCCCGTTTTAGCCTGCATGGATGGAACAGCTAACCATAGCTCATTATTATTTTCCTTTGCACGCAAATAAGTGTATTCGCTTGCCTGCAGCACTTCCTGGACGATAACTTTATGAAAATTTGATGGCTCGGAATTGGTGGCTTTCGAATCCTGGCCAGACTGGCAACCCCAAAACAGGATGATAATTGCGGCAAATAATATTCTCAGATTTTTAGTAAACATAAGCGCATTTTTTATTGTAAAAATAATTTAATCAGAATGCAATATTATTCTGAATGAAAGATATTTTGCATGAGTCTTATCATTTTTTACTATGATTAAAATCATTAAAAACAATTGTTAATAGAAATAGTTTTGCCCTGAGAATAAAAATTTATATCAGGGTATTTTTTTGAAATTGCAAAACAACAACATTTTTTTTAAAACATAGATCAAAATATGAAGCCCGGATGCTTATATAACATTTCCGGTGTTTTTTTGGAGCGGTATTCAAAGTTCTTTTGAATATGGTTCCATTTTTGGCATAGGTAAAACGATGGTTTTGATGCATTTATTTCAGATGTGCCTTTCAGATGAAATATTTTTTGAAGGTAAAGCAAAGTGTAGTATAAAATGAGATTAATAAATGTAATCAGGTTAATTATTATATATTCTCTGTTTTGGGCATCTTTTGTTTTTACAAGCAATGCCCAGGGTAAAGCTACGGGCGCTATTGAGGATAATTCCGACCATCCTTATGTTTCATGGGTGAGCCAGTATCCGGGACATAAAAAGAGTGAGGTTAAACAAAGTACAGCCAGGCGGATTTATGAATTCCTGATCCAGAAAAATAAAGAAAACGCTATGGCAAGGCCGGTTGGGGTTCTTGCAATGAATCCTGCCAACTTTTGGGTTTTAGACCAGGGAGATGAAACAGTTTTCGAGGTTAAGAAAAATAAACTGGAAATTCCCCGTTCTATTAAAAAAAAGGAAAGCTATTTCACATCCCTTGTTGGTGTATGTTCCATGCCGGATGGCAATATTTTGTTTACGGATTCACGTTTAAATAAAGTCTTTCTATATAGCGCAGGTGAAAAAAAACTCTCTGAACTCAATGACACAATGCAGTTTCAGCAACCTACCGGTATCGCTTATTCTGCAGTAACTGATGAAATATGGGTAGTGGAAACGAACGCACACCGGGTATCCGTTTTAAATAAGAAAGGTGAACTAATAAAAAGAATTGGCGGCAGGGGAGATGGAAACGGGCAATTCAATTTTCCAACCTCTTTATGGATTGATAATACAGGAGATGTTTACATAGTTGATGCCATGAATTTCAGGATACAGATATTTCATAAGAACGGGGAATTTGTTGCCACATTTGGTGAGGCCGGAGATGCTGCGGGTTCTTTTGCTAGGCCTAAAGGAATTGCAACTGACACTTATGGAAACATTTACGTTGCGGATGCATTGTTTCATGTAGTGCAGATATTTGACAGGTCAGGGAATTTCTTATACAGCTTTGGCAAACAGGGGAGGGAAAAAGAAGAATTCTGGATGCCGGCCGGTATATACATTGATAGCAAAAACTACATTTATGTAGCAGACAGTTATAATTCCAGGATACAGATTTTTCAACTTATTAATGGAAGTTAAAAATGAAAAACTCAGCAAAAATATTTATAGCATATTCATTATTGAGCCTATCGCTTAATGCTGGCGCGCAGTCTATTATTAATTCGAAACATAATTTATCAGCTAGCGGACCGGGTACAATTAAGGCGAGCAGTGAAACTGAAGTATGCGTATTTTGCCACACACCCCATAATGCATCCAAGAATATAAGGCCATTATGGAATAAAAAAGTTTCTGCGGCAACTTATACGCCTTATTCCAGCTCCAGTCTGAATGCGATTGTCGGCCAGCCTGACGGTTCTTCTATTCTTTGTTTGTCGTGCCATGATGGAACTGTGGCCTTGGGTAGTGTAATAAGCTCTTCTGCAGGCATTAGTTTCGGAGGGTTAACGACATTGCCCTCCCGGAAAACCAACCTGGGCACCAACTTATCCGATGATCACCCGATATCATTTTTATACAATGCCACGCTGGCCACTATGAATGGACAGATAAAACAACCAACCAGTATAACACCGCCGGTATCTCTTGACAAGGATAGTAAAATGCAATGTACTTCCTGCCATGATGCCCATGATAATTCTTATGATAAATTCCTGGTAACATCAAACCAGGGATCTGCACTTTGCTATAGCTGCCATGATAAAAATTACTGGAGCACCAGCAGCCACAGCACATCCAATAAAACATGGAACGGGGGGGGCACCAACCCCTGGTTTCATTCAAGCTATACTACAGTTGCGGACAACGCCTGCGAAAATTGCCATGCTCCGCATACAGCCGGCGGATCGGCCAGGATAATGAATTACCCTCATGAAGAAGACAACTGCATTAATTGCCATAATGGTAATGTGGCAACAAAGAATATCCAGGCCCAGTTAACAAAAACCTATAAACATAACGTTTATGGATACACAGGCATACATGATGAGAAAGAAGCAGCCCTGGTGAATACAAAACATGTGGAATGCGAAGATTGTCATAATCCTCACGCTGTTAATAATACAACCGCAAGCGCTCCTGATGTAAAAGGATTTAACCAGGGTGTGAAAGGTATAGACCAGAACGGCAATATGATAAATCCTATCCAGTATGAATATCAATTGTGTTTTCGCTGCCATTCAGATAACCCTGCCGTACTGCCTTATACGCAAAGGTATCGTGGAGTGGGTAATATGCGTTTGAATTTTGCTACAACCAATGTTTCCTATCACCCTGTTGAAGCTGCCGGCCAAAACAGTACTGTTACCAGTTTGCTTGGAACGTTAAGCGTTACCAGCAAAATATATTGCAGTGATTGCCATGGCAGTGATGGCGCAGGTGCGCCGGCAGGGCCGCATGGGTCATCAAATTTAGCAATACTGAAATATGCTTACGATACAGCCAGGTTCCCGATGCTGGGGTCGGGCTGGAATTCAGGTGCTCTCGTTTCGCACTGGCCTTTATGCTTCCAGTGCCATAATGTTTCTACGGTTACTACAATACATACAAGTATTCATAACGGGCACTTTATGAAATATACCGGGTGTAATACCTGCCACGACCCTCATGGCTATGATGGGTCATTAGGTACAGGCGGAGGAAATGTATCTTCTGCATTTGAGCGGTTAGTGAATTTTGACACTTCTGTAATAAGACCTAATGCTACCAATGGTAAAATGATAGACATTCCCAATAGAAAATGTTATTTTATCTGTCACCAAAACCCATCCGGTTCAGGTGGCGTATATCATGCGCATAAAGCAACTGGATCTGGTTTCTAAAAAAAAAATTACTGATTTGATAAGAAGATCGCAGGCTAAGCAAGTCTGCGATCTTTTTTTGTGCACCACCTTCGAGCTGAGCACATCTATGTGTCAGGTTTCTAAGTATAAATTCAGGATATTGATTTGATACACCACAGGCCTGACAACCTGCGATTTTTTTTGTAACAGGTACTCATTTTTAAATTAATTGCTGAAATTTTACCAAAAAAATAAAAAACTGACCAGAATCATTTTTTTTGCAAGGCCTGAAATGCCATAGTATTTTCAAATAATAATGAAAATACTCAAAAATAAAGTTTGCGAAAACGCATAAATAAAACTGACCACTGTCATTAATTCATATGATACATGGACCTTGTTTTTTGAAAAATAAGGGTATTCCGATTGAAGTGTAACTAAACGCAAAAATAAACCTGACCGGTGTCATTAATTGACATGTTATAACATGAATCGCGCCCCCCCGTAAAAGCCTGGGCAACAGCCTATAAAGTATGCGAAAACGCAGGAATAATGATGACAACAGTCATTGTATTGTCATTGAGTCAATTCTACTTTTGTGTATTGATTTATTCTTAACAATAAAAACAAGAAATATTATGAAACTCAAAAAATTAGTACTGATAAGCTCAATAATTCTGGGGCTTACACCACTATGCAGAGGGCAACAGATTAGAGGGTCACACCATGATTTTACTACATCAGGTAAAGCAACGTACAACTCTACTGGAGAACTTTGTATCGTTTGTCACGCACCGCACGGGACTGACCCGACTGCTGTGCCTTTGTGGAATCACAATACCACAAACAAATCATTTAATACCTATATCGGGTATAAATTTTCATTGCCAAATATGGGTGCGTCAACAATTTCACAACCCGACGGAGCATCAAAACTTTGCTTAAGCTGTCATGATGGCGTTTCTGCAATTAACCAGTTCGGCGGTAAATTCCAGGGACCTTCCGGAACTGCCCAGACACTTGGTAACCACGCATCAAATCTTGGTACAAACCTGACAGGTACACATCCTATTTCGTTTGTTTATAACACTACATTGGCAACAAATGACGGAGCATTAAAAGATCCTTCAACTGCAGCCAGTGGCCTGGGAGGTACTATTCAACAAGACCTTTTGGATATTAACGGAAAGGTACAATGCCCCACATGCCATGAAGTTCACGATCCTACCATATTCCTGTTCGGAAGAATGAGTAATGCCGGTAGCGCACTATGTTTAACATGCCATAATAAATAATTTATAAAGAATCAGTTTTTTAAAAATTGGTTATAAAAAAAATAAAAAAATTCTTAACTAATAAAATAAAAATATTTATGAGATTCAAATCATTTTTTATCGCAAGTTCCATAGTTCTGGGAATAACCCAGTTAAGCTACGGGCAAGCCGGGACTATAGTAGGTTCCAAGCACGATTTTTCATTAACAAATAATACCTGGAACTTTAGTGCCCCAATAAACGCACAACTGCAGGGACAAATATGCCGTCCATGCCATGCGCCACATAATGCAAACAGCACCGGATCCAATTATAATGATAATGCAGGGTCTTTCGGGCCATTATGGGACCACAGCTTATCAAATGCTACTTATGCCATTTATTCACAGGGTTATAATTTCTACAAAGAAGGTGGCCCGTCAATTGGCCAGCCGGACGGTAGCTCTAAATTATGCCTGAGCTGTCATGATGGTACAGTAGCTCTTGCCAATTTCCGTAATTATACAACGGGTACTACTACAATGGCAAACTTTGATGGTGGTGTTGCCAACTTAGGCTCAGACCTTACCACCTCTCATCCGATTTCATTTACTTATAACACCGCATTATCACTTATAGATAAAAAAATCTGGGATCCAACTACAACGCCTTCAGGTGTTCATAGCGGACATATTGATGATGACATGCTTGAAAGTGGAAAAATGCAATGCACTTCTTGTCATGATGCTCATAACGGTGCAGGAGTTACGCACTTATTAATTAAGAGCAACGCAGGAAGCGCATTATGTTTTACTTGTCACAAATTATAGATCGCACCAGAGACAATATTTTTTTAATTAAAAAAACAACAATCATGATAAATACAAATAAAAGATGGTTACTGACGGCATCCCCCTGGATGAAGCATGGCCTTAGGCTATCTCCGTTAGGAATCGGGGGGATTTTCCTCTGGGTATTACTCGTATTTGGAAGCCAAATCAGTAATGCGCAGCTCCCAGGTGTTTTTAGCTGGGGTGGTACAACAGGCGGACCTGCATTAGCTCCAATAACCGGTTTTACAACAATTTGTCCCACTACTACTACGGTTTTAACTAATCCGGCCAGTGGTGGAGTATGGACAAGCGCTAATACCAGTATTGCCACTGTTGCCACATTAGGAGCTAATACAGCCACAGTTACAGGTGTAGCCGGCGGTTTAGTAAACATTACTTATACGGTAGGCGGCAGTTTCATTATTACGCAAGTAACTGTAACCTCTGCAATTATGGGGCTTACAACTGTATGTACAGGTAATAGTATTTTTTTAACTGATACTACTTACACAGGAAACTGGAGCAGCTCTGCTCCTACAGTTACAATTTATCCTACTGGTGAAGTAAGAGGCGTTTCAGCAGGTACTGCAACTATTTCTTACGGCAGAACCGGTGCATGTGCTGTTACCCAGGTAATAACTGTAAATAACAATACTATTGCAAATATTAACGGAACTACAGGTCCGCTTGGTGTTTGTCTTTCTGTTCCGGTTACACTGTCAGATGCAACCGGCCCCGCCGGTACATGGGCAAGCAGTAATAATGCAATTGCTACTATTGGGTCAGCTACTGGTCTTCTTACCGGTGTAAAAGCTGGTGCAGCAACTATTACTTATTCAGTTGGCGGTTGCTATATTACTAATACGCTGAATGTTACTGCGGTTTCTTCCATTAATTCAATCGGAGGTGCTTCAAGCGTTTGTATTGGAAATTCAACAGTATTAACTAATACAACTCCCGGAGGTACATGGAACAGTACAAATCCTTCAGTAGCTACGGTAGTTGGATCCGGTATCGTGAGAGGTCTTACTGCTGGTACTGCAACCATCAGCTATAATGTTGGAGGATGTGCGGTAACAAAAGTAATAACTGTAAATAGTTCAATAAATTCAATAACAGGCGGCGTATCGGGTACTGCTAATGTATGTATTGGCGGAACAATTGCATTGTCTGATGCAACTCCGGGTGGTGTATGGAGCAGCAGTGTTACAGGTATTGCTATTGTAACCGGAGGTGTGGTAACAGGTGTTACTACAGGTTCGGCTCTCATTAGCTATGCTACAAGCGCAGGTTGTTATGCAACTTTGATAGTTCAGGTAAATCCTGCAACTTCTGTTGCTGCAATAACGGGCACAAGCGCGGTTTGCCTTGGTTCAACAACAAACTTAACAGATGCTATACGTGGTGGTGTATGGAGCGCAAGCAATACAACTGTTTCAGTTAGTAATGTTGGTTTAGTAAAGGGATTAGTTGTAGGTACAGCTACCATTACCTACACCAATTTGGGTTGCTCATCATTAAATACTGTTACCGTTAATGCATTACCAACAGCAATATTAGGTACACTTGCAGAATGCCAGAATGGTGGTACTACCACATTATCTGATGCATCTGCCGGCGGTACATGGACTAGCAGCAATACAGCTGTTGCCACAATCGGCGCCGGAACGGGTTTAGTTACCGGAGGTGTAACAGGTACTGCTATTATTACTTACACAAATGGCAATAGCTGTTACGTAACAGCTACAAATACCGTTGTTGGCCCTGTGGCTATCACAGGCGGTAACAGTGTATGTATTGCCCCGGTTACTTATTTATATTTGTATAACCCGGAAAGGGGGGCATGGACTTCAAGCGCCACAACTATTGCAACTGTCGCAGCAACATCTGGTGTTGTAACAGGCGTTCAGTATGGTACGGCTACAATTACTTTTACCGGAACTTACACAGGTGGATTAAAATGCCTGGTAACAAATACGGTTACAGTAAATTATGCACCCGGCACTATCAGCGGGCCATTTGCAACCTGTACCGGCGCTGTAACTACATTACTTGATACAGCAGCAAGTGGTGCATGGACCAGTTCTAATACATCTGTGGCAACAATTAATCCTGTTACAGGCGTGATGACTTCTGGTGCAACTGCAGGGGCTGTAGTAATTACTTACACCAAGAATGGTTGTTATAAGACAACATACATAACTGTAAGTGCGCCACCCGCAGCAATTACAGGGCCTAACAGAGTTTGTACGAAGTATGCAACTATTACTTTGTCAGATGCCACACCTGGTGGTATCTGGACTGCAAGTAACCAGAATGTGTATGTTGACACAACAATTCCCGGCATGATAGCAGGTGCTTCTGCAGGTACAGCTACTATTTCCTATACAATAGGTGGATGTTCAGCTACTTATACGGTTACCGTTTTTGCAGGCACTGTAAAATCAATGACGGGCGTTCCATCAGTATGTACTGGCCTTACTACTTTATTAACAAGTGGTGTTGCAGGTATTGGTACGGGAGTATGGAGTAGTGGTAATACTGCTGTTGCAATATTGCCAGGCTCAGTTACAGATACTTTTGCTACTGTGCTGGGTGTAACTGCAGGTACTTCAGTTATGACCTTTACCCGGACTGACGGTTGCTGGGCTACAATGATTATCAGCGTTCATACACAACCAACTGCGGTAATAGGAGCTTATTCGGTATGTAATTTTTCATCTGCAACTTTGTCCGATGCGACAGCTGGTGGCTATTGGTCCAGTGGTGATCAAACCATTGCAACTGTCACCTCTTCAGGCGTAGTTACCGGTGTGTCTCCGGGAAATGTAACAATTACTTATGCAATGCCCGGCGGTTGTATGACATACCAGCCTATCAAGGTAAATCCAATGCCTTTATCTATCGGCGGAGCATCTGCTGCATGTACAAATGTTGCCAATTTTGCAAAAATCGTTGCTGTATATGATTCATTGCCAGGCGGTATATGGACCAGCAGCAATACAAATATTTCTGTTTCTTCATCAGGCAGTGTTTCTGCTAATGTAACAGGTGTTGCTGCGGGTACTGCTACAATTACCTATAATGTTAATGGTTGCTTTGTTACCAAGGCTATCACTTCAGGTAGTGTTGTTCCGAACATTAATACATCTGCGAAAAGTGTATGCGCAAATGGTACTGCAAGTACCTATATTATCGGTGATGCCGCCAGTGGGGCATGGGCCAGCAGTGACAAGACTGTCGGTTCAGTTTCTCCTACTTCCGGTGTTTACACGCAGATTACAGGCATTTTGCCTGGTACTGTAACCATTACATATACATTGAACGGCTGTATTCAAACACAGGTGCAAACAATAAACGCAAATTCAACGCCTGCGATTATCGGCCCCGCTTCTATATGTTTAACAAGTGCACCCACGCTATCTGATGCCGCAGGACCTGGTATATGGACCAGTTCTGCAACAACAGTTGCTACCATTGGCAGCGCAAGCGGTCTTGTTGCTCCTGTTGCTTTAGGCTCAACAGTAATTACTTACCGTATTGACAGTGGTGGATGCAGGGAATTCTTATCTATAAATGTAGGTACAGGCCCAGTGGCTATTGCCGGTCCTTCAAGTGTATGTGTCGGGTTTACTATCACTTTATCCGATGCAGTAGCCGGTGGCGCATGGACCAGCAGTGATTATACCATTGCTAATGTCAATGCATCAGGTGTGGTTACAGGTGTAGCTGCAGGTACGGCAACGCTTTCTTATACACTTTCTGGTTGTACATCAACCCAGATTGTTACGGTCAATGCAATACCAGCTTCAATTACCGGTACAATGACAGCTTGTATTGGCGCAGTAAATACCACATTGTCTGATGTGACAGCTGGCGGAACATGGACCAGCGCATCAACAATAATTGCTACCATTGATCCAAGTTTTGGTACTGTAACAGGCCAATCTAATGGTACTGTTAATATTTCATATACCATCACAGCTACCGGTTGTTATAAAACTGCATCCTTTAAGGTAGGTGTAGCTCCGGCAATTACCGGAACACTGGCAGTATGCGCGTCAGGTACTTCTTCTACATTGTCTGATGTATTTACAGGTGGTGCGTGGAGCAGTTCTAACACCAGTGTTTCAATAATTGGATCAACAGGTGTGGTTACCGGCGCAGTTGCAGGTACCAGTACGGTTACCTATACATTGGCAGCAGGTTGTTACTCTACTGCAGTTGTTTCAATAGGTGCAGTTCCCGCAACTATAGCAGGAACAACAACTATATGTTCAGGTGGTGGAACAACAACTTTATCTGATGCTACTTTGGGTGGCGCATGGGCTAGTTCTACAGCCACTGTTGCTACTATATCATCTGGTGTTGTTACCGGATTTGCAGCAGGAACTTCAACCATTTCTTATACGATTACCGGTTGTCCTCCTGCTACAGCAGTAATGAATGTTGTTTATACAGCGCCTATTACTGGTTCCTCATTTACTCCTTGCAAACATGATAGTACCATGTTGTACTCTGCTACCAATGGCGGTACATGGTCTAGCAGCAATACTGCAGTAGCTGCTTTTGGCACAATACAAGCAGGCAGGGTTTATGGTATAGATACAATTGGTGGTGGTAACGCAATCATTTCATATACTGCAAATGGCTGTACTGTTACACAAGCTGTGGTTGTATCATACTGTGGTTATAAAGGCAGCAACCAGCCAGGCACAGGCAAGGTTCTTGGAAACCAGGTGTATTCTTTGTTCCCTAACCCGGGCAATGGCAATATTACTATCACACAGAGTGTGGCAGAAGATGGCGCTATGCAGGTTACCGTGTTGAACTACACAGGAGCTAAGGTATATTCCGGTTCTATAGAATTCGCAGCCGGAAAGGCTCATCTTGACCTGCCATCAGTAACAGGTATGTACCTGGTATTGTTACAGGATAAGAAAGGTGAAATCAGAACCTTTAAGGTGATGATTGAGAATTAAATGTTAAGAATAAATGAAGCTGGCCTCGTTTAAAAAACGGGGCCAGTTTTTTTTTGCAATAATAAATTTGTTTGAATGTGGTAAGTTGATGAATTATGTTTTTTGTAAACTTTATTAATATGTAGGGTCTGCTGAAAAAGTAAGGTAACGATAGAAAAGCCCCGAATGGGGCGCAATTTGAATAGCCGGGGGTATCACCCCCGGAAAAATGATGATAAAAACACCAACCCGCTAGGGTTGAATAAAAACGAGGTGCAGGGTTTTTGAAGGTCAAGCCTCAAATTCCATGCACTTCAGTAACAAATACTGCTAAAATTCAAGCTGAATAAGCGTTTGGGTATTTAACAGCAGACCCTATGTATTCTGTAAAATTTGCCTTGAGCTATTTTATTTTTATAAAAGTTTTTTATAGGAAATCAGTTTTGTGAGAACAATTGCTAAAAATATTTGGTTGCCGACAACGTGTTAGGCTGCAAATATTATACTATACGCCGCATAAAAATGTGCATTGAATTTAAAAGCCTGAAAGGCTTTACTTTGAATAGCTCCGGGTGCAACCCGGAGCTATTATGCATTTACGTTCAACCCTGTCGGGGTTGAATTGTCTGGGATTATATTCCCACCGGTTTCACCGGTGGCTATTCATATTAATGCCCTCGGGCATTCTACATCATTTATAAGATGATTAC
>CAISOH010000445.1 GCA_903887005.1 uncultured Bacteroidota bacterium
CCCTAACTCCGCTGAGTTAGGTAGTCTATCTTTATTAATTTGAAGAGGTCTTTTATTTTTTTAGTTATTTCGGATCTGATCCAAGTATCTCTTATTTTAGTTTGATAAATGCTTTTAGATATTTCCACTATGTCTTTTGGGGAATATTTTGATAATTTGTTTGCATCCTTGAGTAACTTATAAAGCCTGTAATAGGCTATCATAGCTATAAAATTAGCCATTAACCAACCTTCCATTACGTATCTGTCTTGCATATAGGTTTTATCTGCCACAAGAAAATGTTTATAGGCATCAAACATTATTTCTATTTCATTTCGTTGTTTATATATTTCATATATCTGCTGCGCTGTATGTTTTTCAGGTAGATGGCTGATCAGGGTAAGTGTACCTAACTGATTTACTTTTTCAAAAAAATCGGCTTCTTTGTATTTATCCGGGTGTGTTTTGACGCGTGACAGAAAATCAGCTTCTTCTTCTACACGGAGCTTTTCATCCAGATAGGTAATCAGCGTTTGTTTGTCTTTTTCATATTCATAATACCATATCACCCTGTTTTGATAGGTAAAATAATTTTTAATACCTTTTTTGAAGTTAGCTTCCTGCAAAGGCTTGTAGTCGATGAGATTATTATTTCTGTATAACGGGATAATAAAGTTCAGGAAGTTGCTTTTTAGAGCAGCGACATTGGTTTTGCTATAAAATCCTTTATCAGCAATGAATACAACATCTTTTACATTTAATTCATCAACGCACATTTTCATGGATGTTACATCCGTGATATTACCGTTAATGAGCCTGTAATAGACTGGTTGCTTCATTTGCGCCGAAAAGATGTACATCAGGCGTATCTGTGGGTCATAACTATGATGCGGATTATATCCCAATGCATTAACATGAAGGTTTTCGGAAAGCGTGGGAATATGGGTAGAATCTATCATTACAAAGTTATCTTGTGCAGTCTTGCTTATTCCCAGCCTGCTTTTCATCCAATCTGCCAGAATGTTTCTGTTTTCACCTATATGCTTTAGAACTGCGGTAATAGTCTTATCGTTGATTCCATTTGTAGCCCAGGATTGGGAACAATAATCATGTGCATGTTGAAAGGGCATGCGTTTGATAGGAGATTGATAAGCGAAACGCATCATAGCAATGGTTAATAGGGTTTGGCCAGTGATGCCGGGGAACAATGCAAGCAGGCTGTTACAATCCTGAGCTAATAAGGAAGTAAAAAGATTGTACACTCCATAAGTCTTAATATCAACGACTGGTATTTGAACGTTTTTTTGTTTTATAACATGCTTGGGCGATGGCACAAAGCCTTCCTGTTCCATGATTTTACCCAAAAGTTCTTTAGTGATCTTATCTGTACGTTTCTTTTCAGGATTATACTTGTATCCAACAGCATATTTATAATATGTGTTTTTGATTTTTCTTATCTCAGTTCTTGGTTCTTTATATTTCTGAACCCATAATGGTAGATACATAGACAACCTAATTAGGTAGCCTAAAGATATAAAAAAAATGGAACAAACAAGCATTGTTCCTATATTTTTTTAAATAGACGGGGTAATTTTGGCGGAGTTAGGGATTAAATTTACTCTTCGGCCTATGATTGCGGGATCGGCTTCAAAGCCTATTGAATGAAAAAAATCGTTAGTTTTATGCAAAAATAGATTATGCAATAATCCGGCATTTGCATAAAAGGTTGCGCCTGTGTCAACTGTCATTAGCGCTTCTGGAACGTTTGAACTGTCATAAATGTTGTACATAATAGTAGTTTTTAAGCAGTTAAAAATGTAATAATAAACAAATGTATTTAAGAAAAATTTTAACCCCCCCCTTTGAATTACATTTTAACATTTTTTTAACTTTATGTATTTGCAAAGATGTTAATTCGGTTTAGCGATGGAGTGCCAAAATATCATATCACAAACCAAAATAAAAGCTCCCGTTAGAAAACGGGAGCGTTACGCAATATATGATAAACAAAAAACAAGTTATTAATCCGGTTTATTACCGTCAAGGAATGTATTGATTGTTTGTATGGATGCCTGCGGATTATTCTGTTCGTCATTCATACCCACCGTATAGCCGCTGTAAAAAGAATCGGAAGAGGCAACCTGGTTATCCAGCTTCATGTTCTTACGCATGTATGCAGGTACCGCTTCCATTTCATCGCTGCTTTCCGTTCCCTTTATATTGAAACTCATACGGCGAAGGCGCTCGGCACGGTCTTCCAGCGATTTCTTTTGCTCTTCAAACCTTCTCTTTTCTTCCAGTTCTTCTTCTGTAAGCATACGTTCCCCCCTCATATATGGAGATTCCCTGGGTTGTTCTCTCACAGGTTCCCTGGAGGTTTCCCTTACAGGTTCTCTATAGGTTTCTTTTACCGGTTCCTTTACAGATTCTTCCGCCTTCATAATTAGTTGCATCCGTATTTCTTCCACACGCTTTTCCTCCTGCATAAATGCTGAATCCGGTTGATTAAACGGTGTAAACTGTTCTTCAGCAGGTTTCGGTGCATAAGGTGCAGATTGATTAACGAATACATCAATGGGTTTATACTCAAAAGTGCTGTAATTCATAACCGGCATTTCTACCAATACAGGCGCCATGTTATCAGGTTCTCTTACAGCAGCGGGCTCCATTGAAGGCGTTTCATCACTATCATTCATATCCCGCAGCTTCACAATTATTTTTTCCGGTTCTTTATTTTTTACCGGGAAATCAACACTGATTTCCTTTTGGTTGAAGCCGGTAGCTATAATTGTTACTGCAATCTTTTCTTTAAGGTTAGGGTCATGGCCCATACCGAGGATCACATCGCAATTATCGCCTGCCTGGTTTTGTACATAAGCCTGTATGGCTTCCGCTTCATCCATTGTGTGCTCAAACTCACCGGCGGCTGATGTAATATTCAACAACAACCATTTAGCCCCGCTGATATCGCTGTCATTAAGCAATGGCGAGTTAAGCGCTTCTTCAACTGCTATTAACGCGCGGTTTTCACCGGTAGCAGAGGCGCTGCCTAATATTGCAACACCGCCATTTTTCATAACCGTGCAAACATCCGCGAAGTCCACGTTTATCTGGCCTGTAGTAGTTATCACATCGGTAATGCACTTCGCTGCGGTAGCTAATATATCATCCGCTTTAGCGAACGCCTGTGTGAACGGGAGGTTACCAAACTGCTGGCGCAACTTATCGTTGGATATAATAAGGATAGTGTCCACATGATCCCTCATTCGGTCAATTCCTTCCTGGGCCTGCTTCATGCGTTTACGGCCTTCATAAGTGAATGGAGTCGTTACAATACCTACTGTCAGTATTCCCAGGTCTCTGCAAATCTTTGATACTACGGGAGCTCCGCCTGTACCTGTTCCGCCACCCATACCTGCGGTAATGAATACCATGCGTGTATTCACCTTCAGTATTTTACTGATGTCCTCAATGCTTTCTTCACAGGATTGCTTACCTATATCCGGGTTGGCTCCGGCTCCGAGGCCCTGTGTAAGGTGCGGCCCAAGTTGTATTTTGTTGGCCACAGGGCTCAATGAGAGCGCCTGCGAGTCAGTATTGCATACAACAAAGTCCACGCCTTCTATACCGAGGTTATGCATGTAATTTACGGCGTTGCTTCCGCCGCCACCTACGCCTATCACTTTAATTATAGACGATTGATTTTTTGGAATTTCAAAATGGATCATACTATTTTAATTTGTGGGTTAGTGAATAATTATTGAGTTGTGAGTTGTTTAGAAATTTTAGTTTGTGAATTATTTATCCTATTTCCTGGTCTTCTACATCTTCAAACATTTTCATGAATTTTCCTTTAAGACCATCGAACAATCGCTTTACATTTTCATTACGTTTGTTCACTTTTTTCCTGTCGGAGTCATCATTATTTTCAGGTCCTTCTTTTCTGATATCTTTAGGAGGAGATATATCGTTTGGTATTGGCGCTGTTTCCTCAGCCGGTATATGCATGTAGTTGCCGCCATCGCCTGTAAAACGCATACGGCCACTCTCAAAATCGTGGTACCCGCGCAATATCAGGCCTATGCAGGTTGAATACATAGGGTTTATCAAAGATTCAGAATGGCCTCCTGCAAGATGTTCGTTAGGAACCCCTATACGTGTTCCCATACCGGTTACAAATTCAGTGAGTTGTGTGATATGTTTCAATTGCGCTCCGCCGCCGGTAAGAATAATGCCGCCATACAACCGCTTGTCGAGGTTTATTTGTTTGAGGTGGTACATTACATAGTCCAATATCTCGTGCATCCGCGCCTCAATGATATGCGCGAGATTCTTTACAGATATTTCCTTAGGTGGCAACCCCCTCAACCCGGGTATGGTAATATATGCATTACTGTTGGCTTCCTCCGCGATTGCAGTACCAAACTGTACTTTCATTTGTTCGGCCTGTGCGCGCAATACTCCCAGTCCATTTCTTATGTCATTGGTGATGTTTACTCCGGCATAAGGTATTACGGCTGTATGTTTCAATATGCCATCATAAAACACGGCCATATCTGTGGTGCCGCCGCCTATGTCAACTATTGCAACGCCTGCTTCAAGATCTTCATCATTCATCACCGATGCCGCAGAGGCCAGAGGCTGCAACACCAGGTCGCGTGTTATCAGTTGCGCTTTGTCAACGCAGCGTTTAATATTCCTGATGGCATTGCGGTCGCCGGTGATAACATGAAAGTTAGCGCCAATCTTAACGCCGCTCATTCCTATGGGATCAACTACATACGGAGTGCTGTCAACCGTAAAATCCTGTGGAACAATGTCAATGATTTGATCGCCGGCAGGAATGTAGGTCCTGTATTGATCCCGGATAAGCAGATCAATATCCTCCTTGCCAATTTCATTGTCGGTATTCGTCCGCACCCTGTCGCCACGGGTTTGGAGGCTTTTTATATGCTGGCCTGCAATACCCACGTACACCTCTTTTATTTCAAGGTTGGGGTTAGAAAGGATACACCGTTCTATAGCCTGCTCAACAGACCGGATGCATTGTTCGATATTCATGACTACACCATGACTTACCCCCGCCGAGTCTGCACGGCCCAGGCCAAGGATTTCTACTTTACCGAACCCATTTTTCCGGCCTGCAATAGCAACTACCTTTGTGGTGCCAATGTCAAGGCCTACAATAATTGGTTGTTCTTTAGTGCTCATATTGCGTTGAGATTTAAAAACTGTTTAATTGTCATTTTTTCCAGGGTACACATATTTGGGTGAACCCTCCTTTTTATTTTTTGCTTTATTATTTTTTTGTTTGTCTTTATTGTTGGGTTGTGTTACATGTTTTTTCACAGTGGTTTTATTCTTTACATTTTTAGCCGCTGCCTTAGCGCCGGGCTTTTTAGAAGGTTTTGCCTGTATAGCAGGTTTATGAACTTGTTTTGCAGATCCTTTCTTTTTATCCGCCGCTGAGTGGTTGGTTTTCGCTTCTGCTTTATGCACGGAATCTTTTGCATCATTCGCGGCTTCGGTCTCTATGATACTGGTTATCCAGTTCATGTTTTCTATTGCTTTGTCAACAGGCGGTTTATATGGTAATGATGGCAAGGCAATAACCTGGTCCTTAAACCTGACGTCAAGCGTTTCATATTTATCCCACCCTATCCGGTTCAGCACATTTTTATAAAACACAAACAGGTTACCAAACTTGTCTTTCATACCGGAGACTTCCCCAAACAATATTCTCTGGTCGCCCAGCACAGGCATTAATTCAAACGTAGCATCAGAATCAACAATTATCTGTGATATTTGTGCATTCCAGAAGGAATCAGCCTGTATGTACCGCACCAATGAGACGATTTGTTTTCTCAACGCCCATCCCATGCTGTCATTTCTCAACACCGGCACATTTGTGACAACCGATGTATAGTATTTATAGTTTTCAGACAAAGGCATTATGCTCAATGTAGTATCGAGGTAGTAACTCTGGCCATTTTGCTGAAACAATCTTGCTACCGGGATACGCTGTGTGATATACATATGCAGCACGCGGTCATTATCAATATATACCTGCGCACCGGAAATCCAGGGATTGGCGAGTATCGTCTGCTCCATGCTGTGAATATCCAGCCTGGATATCGGCGTATGCACAATATCAATGTGACGGTTATTTATTGCCAGGTCCATTATTTCTTTCTGTTCCACAAAGTGGTATTTCTTTTCGTTCCGGATATGTACTGCCACACTTGTCAGTGTTTTATTGTCTTCTATCTTTGCCGCGCTTACCATCGCAATAATACAGCAGGTAGTCACTACGAATGTGAGTAGCACCTGCAATATTTTACGAACCGATATTTTGCGCTTTTCTGCCATTATTTATTAACAAGAATATTTTTAACTGGTTCCACTAATTTGTCTATATCTCCCGCCCCTGCTGTAATGAACATATCTAACGGGGCTGCTCTTACATAATCAAGCAAACCTTCTTTCGATAAGATAGTATGCACAGGATTTGCCATTCTGTCTGCTATCATTTTTGATGTTATTCCTTCCATTGGTAATTCACGTGCGGGATATATATCCAGCAATATCACCTCGTCAGCCATGTCAAGGCTTTGTGCAAAACCGTCGGCAAGGTCACGGGTGCGGCTGAACAGATGCGGCTGAAAAGCAACTACACATCTGCGCCCTTTGAACAAATTCTTCGCACTCTTTATGAGGGCGGAAAGTTCTTCAGGATGATGCGCGTAATCGTCTATATACACTATCTTATCCGTATTCACTACATATTCAAAACGGCGTTTCACACCTTTGAATCCATGCAGCGCCTGCTTTACAAGAGCTCCGTCAATTCCGAGCATTTGTGTTACCGCTATCGCAGCTACGGCATTTTCTACATTATGCATGCCGCCGATATGCAGGTGCATTTTTTCGAGTTTCCATTTTTCCGCGATCACATCGAATAAATAACCGCCGTCCTTTTGCTGAATATTATCCGCATATACATCTGCGGCGTCATTCTGCAGGCTGTATGTTATTGTATGAGGGCCTTTAAGTTCACTTTGCCGGTGGAGGCCGTGCTTAACCAGCAATGTGCCGCCGGGTTTAATATTTTTTGTGTATTGTATGAATGCCGATTCCATTTCCGCTGCCGTGCCATATATATCCAGGTGGTCGGGATCAATAGCTGTAAGTACTGCAATGTCGGGATATAGCTTCAGGAAACTCCGGTCATATTCATCCGCTTCCACTACGGCCGTGTCATTTTTGCTGCTCCAGTAATTCCGGTCATAGTTTACTGAAATGCCTCCAAGGAAAGCATTACAGCCATAATTTGTTTCGCGGAGCAGGTAGGCGATCATGGTAGAAATGGTCGTCTTGCCATGGGTGCCGGCTACAGTTACTGCATGCATTGCCTCTGTTATCCATTGCAATACATCGCTGCGTTTATATACCGGGTAATTATTATCGAGATACCATTTGAGTTCTTTATGATCTTTAGGAATAGCCGGAGTGTAAACTACTAACTGAGTATCTTTATCTATAAGCGCTATGTCATCTGTATAATGCACGCCCATGCCTTCACTAACCAGGTGTGCGGTAAGTTCCGTTTCCGTCTTATCATAGCCATTCACTACAGAGCCCTGCTCACGGAAAAACCGCGCCAGCGCGCTCATGCCTATGCCGCCTATGCCTATAAAATACACCCTGTTTATCGCCCTTACATTCATTCTCTGTTTCCTAATTTACTTAAGCGTACCTGTTTAACTATTTAACCAATTACCTTTTTAACCTTTTAACCCTTTAACCAATTAACCCTTTAACCAATTAACCTACCCCCGCTATTTCAATAACTTTTTTAGCAATGCGCTCATCTGCGTCTTTTATCTCCATCGCTTTCAGATTCTTTGACATTATTTCCTGCAATGCATTATCATGCAAAACCGTTTTCAGTTTTTTTACTAATTCCGTTTTTACTTCATTGTCTTTTACCAGCAATGCTGCATTATTAGTAACAAGCGCCATTGCATTACTTGTCTGGTGATCTTCCGCCGCGAATGGATATGGTACGAATATTACAGGCTTGCCGGCGATACACAATTCCGCAATTGCCAGGGCGCCAGCCCTTGATATTACTATATCAGCCGCCGCATAAGCATAATCCATGTCGCTAATAAAATCAAGGACCTTAACCCTGCCCTTATATTCATTTGCGCGTTTTATAGCCTGATCATAATATGATTTGCCCGTCTGCCATACCATATTTACATCTTCTTTCATTATGTCATCAAGCCGTGCGTCTATACTTTCATTTATTGATTTGGCGCCAAGGCTTCCGCCAACAATCAATATCGTTTTCCCTTTATCTTCCAGGCCAAACCAGGCCTTACCTTCCTGCCTGGTTTTATTCATTGATGAAATACATTTCCGTACAGGGTTACCGGTAAGTATTATTTTTTCCTTAGGAAAGAACTGCTCCATATGTGGGTAGGCTACGCATATTGCCTTAGCCTTTCTCCCAAGTATTTTATTGCTCTTGCCTGCGTAGGAGTTTTGTTCCTGTATCAGCGTAGGTATGCTCATAGACTGGCCCGCATTCAGCACAGGGAAGCTGGCATAACCACCTACACCAACAATGACGCCGGGGTTAAACTCTTTTATGATTTTCTTCGCCTGCATCCTGCTCTTTAATAATTTTACCGGTAATAAAATATTTTTCCAGATACTGCTCCTGTTAAAACCCGCTATATCCAATCCTATTATTTCAAAACCTTCCTTCGGCACTTTCTCCATTTCCATTTTATCCTTTGCACCTACAAACAACAACTGCGTACCCGGTAACAACCGCTGCAACGCATGTCCTACTGCAACTGCCGGGAAAATATGCCCGCCTGTTCCGCCACCTGCAATTATTACCCTTAGTCCGCTCATGTTTTATATCGCCGGTAAAGGCTCGTTATTTTTTGATGGTTGAACTCTGGGTTTCTTTTCCACTTTCTTTTCTGTCTCTGTATTCTTTTCAATTTTTGTTTCTTCCTGTTCTTCCTTTGGCGCGGCTGCTGTTGCGTTTTTCGGGTTTACTTTTCTTTCACCTTCCATTTCATCCACATACCTGCTTACACTTAATACAATACCGATTGCTATACTCGTAAACCAGATGGAAGACCCCCCCATGCTTATCATTGGCAATGTCAGGCCTGTAACAGGCACGAGATGGACATTCACAGCCATGTTCAACATAGCCTGGAATACCAGCGTAATACTCAGCCCCACAGCCAGGAAAGCCCCAAATGCAAAAGGACACCTTTTGAAAATGAGAATGCTTCTCCATAAAAACAACAAGTATAACAACACTACTATACCACCGCCTAACAACCCATATTCCTCTATGATGATGGAAAAAATAAAGTCGGAATACGGATGGGGTAAAAAATTCTTTTGCAGGCTTCTGCCGGGTCCTCTTCCCGTTATTCCTCCGTTGGCAATCGCGATCTTTGCCTGCTGTACCTGGAATACATCTTCATGCCCGCCTCCTTTTTTCTTTCCGCCGGCAAAATCTTCAATACGCTGCTCCCAGGTATTCGCGCGCCCAAACCCTGTGATCTTGGAAATTGTAAATAATACAGAAATGCCAATAAAACCTACTATACATAACAGCATCAAATGCTTCATCCGGACCCGGCCGATATAGAAAACAATGCAGCAAGTGACTCCTAACATTAATGCCGTGGAAAGATTAGCAGGCGCAATCAGGGAACAGGTAAACAACATCGGTACTAACACTGGTATGAAACCAGTCCTCATATCTTTTATTACGGCTTGTTTCATACTCAGTACCCGGGCAAGGTACATGAACAAGGCAAGCTTCGCGAGATCAGAAGTTTGGAAAGTGAGGTTTACTACCGGCAGTCTTATCCATCGGGAACCTTCATTGAGGCTCATCCCAAAGCATAATGTGTATAACAGTAACGGCAGGCTCGCCAGGTATAAGATCACAGCTATTTTAGCAAATTTTGTATAGTTTATTTTATGGACCCAGAAAGTAATAAGCAAACCCAGCCCCAATACCATCAATTGTTTTACGAGGTAATAGCTTGAATTCCGTTCCATCCGGTATGCAAGTGATCCCGTAGAGCTATATACGGCCAGAAGGCTGATAAACGAAAGCAGCAGCACTACGCCCCAGATTACCTGGTCGCCCTTCGTTTTTGTCATCAACTGTTTCATATGGCCTGTCATAACTATTCTTTTATTAAAGTTCTTTCACCGCTTCTTTAAACTGCTGTCCGCGATCCTCGAAATTTTTAAACAAATCAAAACTGGCACAGGCAGGGGACAATAAAACCACATCTCCTTTTTCTGCAAATAAATAAGCAGCATGAACCGCTTCTACGGCGCTTTTTGTATCAACTATCGTTTCTGTAACGTTCCCAAAAAAGTCATGTATAGGCGTATTGTCTAAACCGAGGCAAACAATAACCTTTACTTTTTCTTTTACCAGTTCCAATATCTCTGAATAGTCATTTCCTTTATCCTGCCCGCCAAGAATGAGTATTGTTGGTTTTTTCATACTCTCTAAAGCATACCAGACAGAATTTACATTTGTAGCCTTGCTGTCATTAATAAAATCCACGCCGCGAACAGTCGCTACAAATTCCAGGCGATGTTCCAATCCTTCAAATCCGCCAAAGCTTTCTCTGATCTTTTCCTTTCGCACGCCCGCAACGCGCGCTGATATCCCGGCCGCCATACTGTTATATTGATTGTGTTTTCCGGGCAAAGTCAGGTCGTGGATAGACATGTCCATGTATTCTCCTCCAAAGGCTATGTACAATCGTTCATTGTTGATATAGCCGCCTTCGTCCCTCATGTTGTGTTTGTTCATCCCGCCTTCGTCCTCTATGTTATTTTCGTTCATCGTAAAGTAAATTATTTTAGCGTGAATAGTATGGGTAGCCAGGTATTCTTCTATAGCCTTATCGTCCCTGTTTACGATAAAGTAATCTGCTGTATTTTGATTCCGGGTTATTCTGAACTTCGATGCTACATAATTATCGAAGCTGTAATCATACCTGTCTAAATGATCGGGTGTAATATTCAGCAATACAGCCACATCCGGGCGGAACTGATGAATATCATCAAGCTGGAAACTGCTGACTTCCATTACATACCACTTACAGGGCTGCTCCGCGATCTGTCTTGCAAAACTATAGCCAATGTTACCTACCATCGCTACATCATAGTCTGCTTGTTTGAGCAGATGGTAAGTAAGTTTAGTTGTAGTGCTTTTTCCGTTGCTGCCCGTTATGGCTATTATTTTACTGTCACCTTTATACCGGAATCCGAATTCTATTTCACTGCACACTTCTATTCCCGATTCCCGCACCTGCTTCATGATTGCGGTCTTATCGCTAATGCCGGGGCTTTTTACGACACATGCAGCGTTCAGTATTTTATCAATGGAGTGCGCGCCTTCCTCAAACTCAATATCCTTTTGCAGCAGGGTTTCCCTGAAATTGTCTTTGATCTTTCCTCCATCGCTCACAAATACATCCCAGCCTTGTTGCTTACCCAGCAATGCTGCGCCTACACCGCTTTCAGCGGCGCCTAAAATTACCAGGCGTGGGTGGTTCGTTTGCATTATTGCAGTTTTAATGTTACTATACTCATTATCGCTAACAGTATCCCTATGATCCAGAAGCGTGTTACTAATTTTGATTCGTGATATCCTAATTTCTGATAATGATGGTGAAGCGGCGCCATCTTGAAAATTCTCCTTCCTTCCCCGTATTTCTTTTTAGTACGTTTGAAGTACCATACCTGCAGCATTACCGATACAAGCTCTACAAAGAAAATACCGCAGATGATAGGTATAAGTAATTCCTTCCGCATTATAATGGCGAGAGATGCTATAATACCACCCAGTGCAAGGCTTCCGGTATCTCCCATAAATACCTGGGCGGGATATGCATTATACCACAGGAAGCCAACACACGCGCCTACAAAGGCGCCTATGAATATTGATAATTCACCGAGGTTGGGAATATCCATTATATTCAGATAGCCCGCGAAAAGATAGTTGCCCGATACATAAGCGAATACACCAAGGCATACGCCTATTATTGCAGATACCCCGGTAGCAAGGCCATCTATGCCATCTGTTATATTAGCGCCGTTTGATACGGCTACAATAATGAATATCACGAACAGGATATAAATAACAGGGGTTGTCACACTGACATTTTTCTCCCCGAATATGGCCGCAATCTTCTCATACCTGAATTCATGTGATTTCAGAAAGGGGATTGTAGTAGTTGCCGTCCTTACATTTACATAGGTCTGCTCTTTGCCATTCTCATCTTTACGGGTAAAACGTCCGGCTTCAAGCTTCTCCGCCTCATTATACACACCGGAGCGGCCATTGGTTACTTCCCTGCTGATCACCACATGATTATTATAGTACATGGTAACGCCTACAATTATCCCGAGTCCAACCTGCCCAAGTATTTTAAAACGTCCGGCAAGCCCTTCCTTGTTCTTTTTGAAGACTTTAATGTAATCATCCAGGAATCCTACCATACCCAGCCATATTGTGGATACCAGCATCAGCACTATATATACATTCAATATACGGGCAAACAACAATGTAGGTATCAGTATGGCTAATATAATAATCAGTCCGCCCATTGTCGGGGTTCCTCTTTTTTGTGCTTCACCAGCCAGACCAAGGTCGCGCACCGTTTCACCAATCTGTTTGCGCTGCAAAAACAGTATCATCCGCTTACCCAGCACCATGGAGATTACAAGAGAGAGTATGATCGCCATAGCTGCACGGAAAGTGATATAGTTGAACACTCCGGCACCGGCAAGGTGGAAGTTATCGCGCAGGTATGTGAACAGATAGTACAGCATTAATGCCTTTATTTATTTAGTGTTTCAAAAGTTTCGGTTAATATTTCCCTGTCGTCAAAATGATATTTTACTCCTTTTATTTCCTGGTATGTTTCATGTCCCTTGCCGGCAACAAGGATAATATCCCCGGGCTGCGCAATGGAGCATGCGACCTTTATCGCCATTCTCCTGTCTGTTATCCGCAGGCTCTTTCTTTTTTGAGGCGCGGTAAGCCCCGCTTCCATTTCGTTCAGTATTTCTTCAGGGTCTTCACTGCGGGGGTTATCTGCTGTCAGTATCGCTTTATCACTATGTTCGCACGCCACCTGCGCCATTAACGGGCGCTTTGTTCTGTCGCGGTCTCCTCCGCAGCCGATAACTGTTATCAGCTGTTTGCCATCAGTGCGCAATTGATTGATGGTGGCTAATACATTTATCAGCGCGTCCGGAGTATGGGCATAATCAATTATGCCCAATATTTTGTCCTGCGGTGACAAATAGGTTTCAAACCGCCCTGCGGCGCCCTGCAATCCGCTGAGTATCGCCAGCACTTCCATTTTATCTTCACCCAGCAGTTTTGCAACGCCATATACTGCAAGCAGGTTATACGCATTGAATGTACCTATCATCCTGAAATGGGCTTCCTCATTATCCACTACCATTACCAGGCCTGTAAGATTATTTTCCAGCACCTTGCCTTTTATTGTTGCAGGTACGCGAAGGCTGTAAGTATGTTTTTCAGCAAGTGTATTCTGCAGCATCACCAAACCTCTCTTATCATCTGCGTTAGTCAGGGCGAATGTGCCTTTCGGCAACTCATCGAAGAAACTCTTCTTAACCCGTATGTATTCATCGAATGTTTTGTGGTAATCAAGGTGGTCGTGCGTAATGTTTGTAAACACCCCGCCCGCAAACCTGATTCCTGCAATGCGGTGCTGGTGGATGGCGTGAGAGCTCACTTCCATAAAAGCATGGGTACAACCCGCATCCGCCATTCTTTTCAGCATTTCATGTATGGATATTGCATCCGCTGTTGTATGCGTAGCGACTTCGATCTTATCGTGAATATGATTTTGTACAGTAGATAGCAGGCCGCACTTATAACCCAGTGCTTCAAAGAGCTTGTACAAAAGCGTTGCGGTAGTAGTCTTTCCGTTGGTGCCGGTAATGCCCACTACTTTTATATGCCTGGACGGGAATCCATAAAAAGCATCGGCCATGATCCCTGCCGCCACGGCGCTGTTTTTTACCTGTATATAAGCAACGCCTTCCTGCAGAACCTCCGGCATTTTTTCACAAACAATTGCAGTTGTGCCTTGGGCAATAGCTTTATCTATAAACAAGTGCCCGTCCGACAAAGTACCTTTAACGGCAATGAAAGCGCTGCCACTTCCCGCCATGCGCGAATCAATACAGAGGCCGCTTACAACAGTCGCTGTATTTCCCCGTGTATGAACAGGAGTTATGTTTGTCATTATGTCGCGCAGTATGGGCATCAGCTTAATTGCAGTGTTATGTTTTGTCCTTTTATTATTCTTGTTCCGGGAGCAATAGATTGAATATTCACTTTTCCTTTTCCCACTACCTGCACCTGCAGCCCGCTGTTTTCAAGCATATATACTGCGTCTTTCAACCCCATTCCTGTTACATCAGGCACTAAATTCCGGTACATGATTTTATGCTGCACTGAAATATGTTTATTAGAATCCGTTACCAATTGCGTCATACTGTTCATATAATCAAAGGAAACAGTAGTGCGTTTATTCAGGGCGTTAAGCAATACCTGGTAGGTTCTGGCAGTTGCTGATTTGGCTGGTATTATAGCGGAACCCAATTTAGCGAGGCTATCAAGCGGCCCGGCCCATGCGCCCATATTCTCCGAAAATATTTTATCCGCCACCATCCTGAAAACAGGTGCCGCGATAGCGCCGCCATAATAAGCCGCTGAATGTGGTTTCGTACGTATCACGACGCAGATGGTATATTTTGGTTTATCTGCCGGTAAAAAGCCTACAAATGATCCCTGGTAAACACCATCGCTGTACCTGATGCCTTTATCCGCAACCTGGGCTGTGCCTGTTTTCCCTGCCATTGTATAGTAGGGAGATTCAATACCCTTGGCAGTACCTTCCGTGACAACAGCCCGCATACATTTTTGTAACTGGGCTACCGTGCTTGAATCGCCTACCTGTTCTATTTGCCGGGGCTGTATGGTTCTTACTTCTTTGCCATATTCTTTTATCGCGCTCACTAAGTATGGCTTCATCATTTTACCATTATTAGCTATGGAGTTATACACCATGCAGGTATGCAGCGGTGATATCATTACACCATAACCGGTTGCCATCCATGGCAGTGATGTATTGCTCCACGACTGGCTGCCTGGCCTGGTTATTACCGTATTGCGCTCACCCAATAAATCTATTCCGGTTGGTTTGTCAAGGTGAAGTTCCAGGAGATGGTTTACATATTTTGAAGGCTTGTCGCTGTAATAGTTGTAAGCAAGCCATGCCATTGCCGCATTGCTCGATTCCGCATAGGCTTTCCATATAGGCATTTCATGCAGCCCCAGGTGGGAATCTTTCATCACTCTGTTGCCAAAGCGTATAGTGCCGCCTTGCGCGTCCACTATGTTGTCCACGGTAATGTATTTATCATTCAGCAGGGATAAGAGTGTTACTAATTTAAAAGTCGAGCCAGGTTCTGTAGGTATCATGGCGTAATTGAAGTCTTCCCAATAGCTGCCATCTGGCTGGCGGCCAAGATTTACCAATGTGCGAATCTTCCCTGTACTCACTTCCATCACTATGCAGGTGCCATACAGGCATTCATACTTCTGCAATATGCTCATAAGTGCGTGCTCTGCCACGTCCTGAACATTTATGTCTAACGTCGTCACAATATCTTTACCATTTTGCGGGTCCACTTCCGAACCTTCAATAGGCGTCCATACATTGCCACTGCTTTTCTGCACCACTCTCCGGCCATTCTCTCCCACCAGGTCTTTATTATAAGTAGCCTCCAGGCCCGATACATTGCTGTCACGGAATACCCCAATGGTACGGTAGGCAAGCATATTATACGGGGTTACGCGTTTTTCTTTTGAATCCACTATAAATCCGCCGAGGCCCTTTCCTTTTTTGAATATCGGGAACGAACGCAATGCCTCATACTGGTAATATTTCAGTTTCTTTCCCAACAGGTAATACTTGTTCTCTTCATTATAGGCGCGTACAAAATCTTCTTTATACTGCTCCGGCGACATATCCAGAAACAGACGGGACATGCAGCGGCTGAGCGAATCAATATTTTTTGCAAACAGGCCTGAATCCACTACCGAGAAATCTATATGCACATCAAATTCAGGTATGGATGAACTCAGCAAGGTACCATCCTCCGTATAAATATTTCCGCGTTCCGCTATTAGAGTGTCAAACCGGGTATGCATTTCTTTTGCCATGGCTTTAAGCCTTGGCCCTTCATATACCTGTATCAGCGCAGCTTTAATGATAATAGCTAAACCAAACAGGCAAATGCAAGTAAAAGTGATGTACACCCTGAACCGTATGTCTTTCTTTATATCCACTCTTTATTTTTATCAGTAGAAAGTAATTAGTAGAAAGTAAAAAGTCATTACCTGATTATTTTATTTCTAACACCTTCCAATCTTTGTCATTCCTTTTTTCAATAGCAATTCCCCACTTCAATCCCCTTCCCGCAGTACTCCCTTCAGGGCCGGGGTTTTATCTTATACGCCGGCATCAACGATGGCTTTAACCCTAAACCTTCCGCGCGTTTTATTACCTGTGTTTCTGTCTTCACATACATGAGCTGCGATTTCACATCCATATACTTCCAGCGCAGTTCTTTCAAGGCTTTGTTCTGGGCATTCGTTTCCCGCTGCATCTCTATTGCACGATGACTGTTGCTGATATACAGCACACACAAAAGGACTATAAATGCAAGGAAGGGGATATTATTTACGATTGCTTTATACGATACTTTCTCCACCAACGACCGCCAGTCGCTTCTTACCCTTTGTGCGGGCGTCAACACTTCCTGTTGACTATTTATTTCCTCACTGCTCATCACTCTGTTTTATTAACTCCTTATTCCTTCAATCACTTTCGAATCACCTCAACCTCTCAACCTGATCAGACATTGAGGGGAAGCCCCGGAACTTGTCCCGCTTTTTCAGCGGGATGGGTTTGGGGTGGCTATTCTCAGCCTCGCGCTCCTTGCCCTCGGATTCCTTTTTATTTCTTCCTCCGTGGGTTCTATCGGTTTTGCATTTACCGGTTTCAGTAAAGGCTTCACCGGTTCTTCATATTCGCCTGCCTCATCCCACCTGCCTCTTTTTATATAGTGCTTCACTATCCGGTCTTCCAGCGAGTGAAAAGATATTACACATAGCCTTCCGCCCGGTTTCAGGCTTGCAGCCGCCTGTTGCAAAAATTCTTTCAGCGCGCCCAGTTCATCGTTCACTTCTATCCGCAGCGCCTGGAACACCTGCGCCAGGTAACGGTTTGGGTTCACGCCTCTTATCACCGGCCCCAGCATCGCTTTCAATCCCTCTATCGTTTGCACCCCGTTTCCTTTCCGGTGCGTCACTATATGTTTCGCCAGTTGTTTCGAGTTGCGCACTTCTCCGTATTGTTCAAAAAGCAGGTGCAGTTGCTGTTCGCTATAGGTTGCCAGCACTTTTGCTGCTGTCAGTTCAGAGCGCTTGTCCATCCTCATGTCCAGCGGCCCGTCATAACGTATCGAGAACCCGCGTTCTGCCGTATCAAACTGGAAAGAACTAACCCCTAAGTCTGCAAGTATGCCATCCACCTCTTTATATCCATGCAGCCGTAAAAAGCTCCGCAGGTATTTAAAATTTTCAGTTACCGGTATCAGCCGCTCATCATCCGGTTTGTTCTTCCAGGCGTCGGCGTCCTGGTCAAATGCTATCAGCCTTCCCTTTGGCCCCAGCTTTTCCAGTATCGCCCTGCTATGCCCGCCTCCGCCGAATGTCGCGTCCACATATACTCCGTCTTCCTTTATCGCCAATCCATCCACTGCCTCCTGTAAAAGAACTGTTGTGTGATAAAAATCAGGGTTTGCCATTTTTACAGATTTTCAAATGGATTACCGAAATCATTTGCCACTTCTTCCGCCAGCCTGCTCATATTCACGGCATTTTGACGGAGATAATTATAGTAAGTATCTTTATCCCATAATTCCAGCTTATTGCCTTGCGCCACTAATACCGCATCTTTTTTGATACCTGCATATTCCTGCAATGGTTTAGGCACCAGCATGCGGTCTGCGCTGTCAAGGTCCACCACTGTAGCCCCGTTCAGGAATAACCTTTTGAACTCCCTTACGGCCGGCTTAAAATCATTGAGCTTATTTAATTTGTCGCTTATAGCCTTCCAGGTATCAATAGGATATATAGTAAGACAATTTTCAAAATCACGTTTTATGACAAACTGCGCCCCGTCTCCTTCAGCCATTTGCTTCCGGATACCCGATGGCAGCAGGAAACGCCCTTTGGCGTCAAATGCTACTTCATATTCACCGAGAAAGCTTGTCATTCGTGTGTTTTGTTATTATTACCACAAAATAACACCTTTTCCCACAATTCCACACAATTTTTTTAGCATATCTTTATCCACAACCTAAAATATGCGCTAAAACCCTTACTGTATTGCTTTATAGCCCACTTACATACCCTTTTTGTGAAAAGGTGTGTTAATATCATGTGAATAATGGTGGATAACGTGTGATTTGAGGGGGAAAACAGAAAAATGGGGGGAGTTAAAGACAGGAGATGTTGCAGCCGATGTCTCGCCTTTTCCGGCGGGACTCGGCGTGATGACCTTGATAAAGCTTACATATAATCTGGGGGGTTGGAAACTTAGTATTATTTAGACATTTGAAGTATTTTTGAAAAAAATGGGGAAACAGTTTAGATATTATTTGTTGACGACTTTTTCGTTTATCATAATCCTTATTTCAGCTTGTATGGTGAAATCTAATGACAGAGAAAAGCAATTTTGGCAATGGTTTATTGCAAACAAGACGAGACTATATGAGCAAAAAGAACCCCAGGAAAAATTGTTTGATGAGTTAAGTAGGCAATTAAATAAAGTCGACTCCAATTTAACATTCGAATTTTCCCCGGTCCATTCGGATGGCGTCAGAGAATTTACGGTTTCGGCAGACGGCTTAAAAAAATACTTCCCCGTTGTTCTATCATTGGTAAGTAAGGCCCCTCATATTGACAAATGGAAAATAAATGCTTTTAGACAGAGGATTCCAGATGACTATACGACAATTGAATACGGAAAGGAGACAAAATCGGATATGACGACATATACTTTAGAAAGGCTAATGATTCAGGGAAAATTGCGATAGAATTAAACGTGCGAAATTTAATTGATTCTCCCGGTTTCAAACATGCGGTTTATATTTTATTGGATGGTTTGATAGGTGAGTATGACATGGAAACCCAAATAAGTACTATTGAATTTGTGTTGTTAGATGAAAATAAAACTGCTGACTTAATTCCAATAGTTAAGCTGAGAAATCTCGTTGACGAAAACAAAAAATTAAATTCTAATTAAAAAATGTCATTTTAAGATAGTTTTCCCGGATTGAATAAGGCTACCGCTTTTAAATCCTCAACAAAAAAGTTCGAAAGTTGCCTCTTTCTCTCCGCAGAAAATTGAAACCCGCGCTCAGCTCGGTTTTTTTCGAAATGTCCATTTGGGCTAAATTCACTAACTTTAGTATTACAGATGGTGGAAGAGATGAACTACATCACATCTTTGCCAGCAATAACTTCCCATATCCTGTAACTTTTACCGATGAACCCAATCCTACACCCAATGAACCAATTGGCTCTTTATTTGAAACCACCATTACTTTTAATAAAGCGAAAAAGCTGGTTAGCAGTACCCTTTGTGCAGCGTTAGAAAAAGATGAGGATGATTGGATCGCCAACCGCAATAATATCCTAAACGTAAACAACAATAAAGATTTACGCCCTGATTCTTTGCGATCAAAAACAAGCAGAGGACTGGTAAATGCGAGCCTTGCCTGCCCAGAAAACATGCGAAATTATTTGTCGTTATTTGAGGAAGTAATTTTAGTACCTCCTCCCAAAGGCCGGACAGATGAGTTCTTAAAAGGTTTAGATATCACGCAAGAAGAACTTTTAGGCTTGGTTGAGATGGGTAAAGTACATTTACTGTTACCCAACTCAATTGAAAAATATGAACTAACACTGGTTGAAGGAGCTTTGGAAAGAAGAAAGGCCAATATTCAGTTTACTAGGCGAATCAATGCCTTTACCCTACAGGAAATACGAAAGAGAAACCCATTATTCTTTCCCGCAGTGCCGACACTGAAAAAGCAAACATTACTTCGAACAGTTGATGAGTCGCTTTCCTTTCTAAGTACGGCCGATAGAAATATGGCGCGAAGTGTGATTGCTGAAATGGGGCATGGGTGGCTTTCTGTACCCAATGCTATGAACGAAACCAATGTGAATTTCATTAGCCAATTTGGTATCGTCAATATTTTGGACGCTGTTTTGAAATACCATACAAAGAAAGATTTTAAAATTGAGTTAATGGCTGCGGCACCAATGGTGGAACTTGCCGCTGCAACTGGCGCTGTGCTTATGCCAACTATAGAACCGGGATTTGACCTTTCACCATTCTGTCAGATTATTGCGAATTTCTATTCTGGCGTCCCCAACAATTCGCTGCTGATACCAAAGCCTGATTATACAAATTTTGCAGTAGAGGAAATCCTTACTATTTCGCAGCATGTGCCTATACTGGAATTTGCTAAAACCTTTAATAGCGCAGAAATAAATCGTTTTAGAAATCTGGTTTTGGATATCTCAAATAGCTCTGCATCTTCTGAGGATATTGACGCGACAATTGCAGCTTTCAATTATTTTGTAAAGCAATACGAAAATAATAAAAGTAGGCTGTCAGCATGGAATATCGGGGGTTTTGTACTCAATCAAATGGGAAAAGCAAGCGGAATACCTTATTCCTCTTGGGTATTGAAACTGCTTACCAATACAGTATTGAAACATGGTGCTAAATTTGAAAAAATAAGTAGCATCTTAGACTCGATAAGGGGTCATGCGCATGGAGCTTATCCAAGTGCAATCCTTGTAAGTAAGATGCGTGATAAAATCAAAAAGAAAATATGAATTAGTAAAATTAGTATTGCCTCAAGATTGAAACTGAATTATTGCCCTCAAATCCTCCTTAACCCAGTTCGAAATTTGTCCACCTCTCCCCCGCAGAAAAGGCAAAACCCGCACTTGTAGCGGGTTTTGCCGTTCGAAATGTCCACTTGGCTTGATTTTTTGCCGTGGACATTCAAGATATGGTGGTACACGCTTGCATAGTGAATCTTTATAAATCCAACGTGTCTAATAACACCGCTCTTACCTTCAGCATATTCTTTACGTCCAACGTTCCGATAATCTTAATAACCCTGTCAAAGGATATTGTCCTGATTTGATGGCACAGCACATACGAGTCCTTCGCTAATCCTCCAGAACCCTGCAATATTTTAACAATAGTATAGTGACTGTATCTTGGTTCTTGGGATGTACACGGCACTACTACAGCCAATTTCAACTCTGGGAAAAGCTTGATAATGACACAGGGTCTTTCATAACCCTGCTCATGCCCTTGTACCTCATATGGGGGTTCACCCAAGTCCACATTGACGATGCTGCCTAATTGATAAGTATGCGCCATTTAATCAGAAATTTTTTGCGAAGTCAGACAATCCAAGATTGGATAACAGCTGGTCGTCATCTGAATTGATTGGCGCACCAGTGATTGAGGATGACTTTTGCCTGACAGGTAATATTCCCATCAAGGTTGCCATTGCGGAATATTCCTGTGCCGCGTCGGCTATAAGAAACGCCAACTCATTTATTGCAACTTCAGATATATCAATATTCTCCTCATCAATAAGAATGGCGGCAAGCAGAATGAACTCTATGTAAAGTGAAGAATGCGAAAAATCAGCAATGGTTTGGAACGCTTCCTGGTCGGGAATACTCAGCGCCAGCGTACCAAAAAATTGCTCATATGTCGTAACAGGCACATTTGCAAGCTGCTGCGAAAATTCTTCCGAGTTGACATCCCCAATAAAGGCCTGCATAACTCTCGAATTACACCTGACTGCGAACAGAGTATTCTCAGCGAGCAATCTAAGTTTTGGATTACTCCTAAGCCCTTCCAAAGAGGGATAAGCCTCGTCTAAAAGGCGGCCAAAATCAATATCTGGCTGCTGACTAATCCACTTCAAAGCGAGCAATCTGTAGTTGAAAATCTGAGGGATGAATTTATCAAGCCTAGGTTTTACCGAACCTTCACCCATTATGACAGACTTCACGCCTTCTATAAAACGATTGGTTTCACGCTTAATAGGTTCTTCCTGCTGAGGTAAATAGTTCCTCATTTGAAGGCAAATGACATCATAGTTCCTAGCTGCGGCTAACATAAAGCGAAGTTAAGAACTATTAGTGATACATACAATATACATCAATGACAATTGGGATTTGCGATAATAAAACACCAAAAGCGTTGTTTATTTGATTAATTATTCCTGCTTCACCTGGTAGAAGTTCTCAATTGCCTTCAAATCTTCAATAAAAAAGTTCAGAATTAATCCCCGTCTCTCCGCAGAAAAGGCAAAACCCGTTCTTATAGCCTGTTTTATCGTTCGAAAAGCCCTTGATTTTATTTTTTTTGTTATTTAATCAATAATTCTACCAAAGCAATGTTTATGTAAAAGTTATCTCTCCCGATTTTGCTTTTTTCTACTAAACCTAATTCCTGCAGCGTTTGCAGGTAGCGAATTACAGTATTTCTACTCACACTTAAGTCATTCATCAAATATTCTATTTTAGTATAAGGGTTCCGGAATAAATTGTTCAGTAAATCCTGCGAATAGATTTTAGGAGCTTTGGCGGTAAAAAATCAATTCCTTTCATTATTTATAATTTCTTTCAGCGTCAAATACAACCCAAAAATGTTGTTTTTCGGGTTGTTTCTAATCAATATGACCCAAAAAAGTCAAAAACTATCTGGTAGTAATATATTTTTCAATGCCCTCAAATCCTCTATAAAATAGTTCGGAATTTGCCCCCATTCTCCCCAACTTCGTGGATTGTCAAAAGCAGTTGCAGAAGCAACTTTTATCGTTCAAAAAGTTGCTATTACTTTCCATTTATTAGAATGCCATTGAACTCGTCTATTTTCACTACGTTAACTTTAGGAAATGAAACTGTTTTCAGAACAGAGAAATGAGAATCGTGAGAAATAAGATATTGCGCTCCGGCAGCAACATAGCAATCCACAAACTTATTATCATCCGGATCGCTTATAAGATTCCATCGAAAATAGACATGTGCAAAGTAAACATTTGGTAACTCTTTGAGTGCAATAAGAAAATTAGCGGCAACTGTTTCAGAATACTTTGATTTTAATATTTCCTCATACTCCAGCAATATTTCATCGGTAAGATATAATTCATATTGCTCATTGAGCAGCGATGCTATCAGCCAATGATAAATAGATTTTGAAGATAATGCCGATACCAGAACATTAGTGTCAATGACCGCCTTTATCATCAGTGTTGTTTTCTTTTAGCCATTTGTTCATTATCTCATTATTATAACCTTTTTGTTCCCAGATATGATCTGCTTCATCAATCGCTTTTGAAGCAAAATATTTTGCGAGGTAACGCTTGATGTTCAACAAATCTGTATCTGCAATATTGGAAGAATAAAGCTTTAATAATTCCTGTTGAATATTGCTTAAAGAAGGGGCTGCCGGCATAGTTTGATATATTACCTTACAAAGTTAAGCATTTACTTAGAATTCCTGGATTGCCTGCAAAAAAGGAGCTCAGAAGAGCACTCCAAATTTATTCTTTGTTGCTTGTCAGGTATTCAACCATTGGCTTGAATACTTCGCCTGCGGAGCATAGATAAACAACATCGTACCATCTTTGATGGTGTTGATGATCGGCTGTGCCAGTTCCGGTGAAATCGCCGGACAACCCCAGCTGCGGCCCAGGCGCTTGTTCTGTGCCATGTAGCCGGGCGAGCAGTAGTTGGCCGGGTGTATTACCACGCTACGGGCTTCGGCATTATCGTTAAAGCCTATGTCCATACCGGCAATGCGCAGCGAGGTGCCATGCTTACCGCCATAGGTGGACTTAGTGACATAAAAGCCTATGCTGCTCTGGTGCGAATTACCGGTGTTCGAGAATACAGTGGGGAAATCGCCACCCGAACCCTGGCCGTGCGCCACCTGGGTGTTAAACAACACTTTCTTTTGCGCAAGGTCAATGACCCAAAGCCGCTTTGCGGCAGATATCAGGCTAAAGTCGGCGATAGAGATAACATTGTTACCGCTCAGTTTGCCGGCTTTTTTCAGATTCATATAGCCCTGATAAGCTTTATCAAAGGCCTCAAAAGAAACCTTGTTGCCACCAAAGTCAATCTGGTTATAGAGGGCACTAATATCGCTGCTAAGGTCAATCTGGCTATCGTTGCTGTTGTTATTCTTAAGTTTGGTTGTTTTCTTATTTGCCTTTACTAATTTACCCGGTTCTGCGGCAGCAGCCTTATTTTGGGTTGTAGCTTTAAAACCAGTCATTGACGCAACGGCCATGGCCAAACTCATTATGATCTTTTTCATAAAAATCGCTAATGGTTAATAGGAAAGACATAAAAACTATATGCCACAAAGACATATAATTTATTTATTTAACAACTATTTAGCGTTTATTATTCCTGCTTACAAGGAAAGAATTGACGGAAGCGCTATATCGTAGGGTTGTACATTACCTGAAGCAAAGTGAGCTGTTTTCCAGCCATAGGCATCAGGAACTATAAATGAAATACTGGTATCAACACCGCCATTAATGTGGTTATTATTTCCCATTTCCCATACTTTTTCATTTTAACAAAGAATAAGTTTGGTGGGTAAGCCCGCAAGCCGTACATTTGCACCTCATAGCGCGAGATAGAGCAGCGGTAGCTCGTCGGGCTCATAACCCGAAGGTCACAGGTTCGATCCCTGTTCTCGCTACACCGCAGAGAGGCAATCAAGAAATTGGTTGCCTTTATTATGTGTGTCAGGCATGGATATGCGCTATAGGGTGAAAGTCCCGAATACGCTTTACAGTAGGGAGTATTAGCCAAGAGCAAGGGTGTCGTTGGCGACTGCGAATCTGAAAGAAGCTGGCGGCAAACGTTCGGGC
>CAISOH010000446.1 GCA_903887005.1 uncultured Bacteroidota bacterium
CGCAATATCGCAGGACAGGATAGATAAAGTGCAAGAAAAGCTCAACAACAGGCCTAGAAAAAAGAACAATTTTACCTCACCAATTAAATTGCTAAATTTACATAACGTTGCATTTGCTGCTTGAATTCAGCCCTACCCCTATTTGCCCAATGCAGAAAATAAACATCCATGTTATCATATCCACCCTGGTTTCTTTTATTTCTTTCGTTAATCTTAAGTCTAACTGGATTATTTCTTTATCAATATTATTGTCTAACGCCTTGAAATCATCTTTCCACAGGCTTTTATGTTCAATTGCATTCATAAACCGGCATTAATTGGCAAAGTTCATTTTCAGTATAAATACAAGGTTACTAAATTTAAAAATACGAAAAATAAAATTCAATTTACACACAAATTGAGCTCCCGATAGCTATCGGGAAGCAATTAAGCCATTGAGCAATTAAACATTTAGTTATTTTTGCGTCATGACACATTTCAGGCCCGGCGGGTTCCAGGCATTCCCCAATATTGTAAAGAACCTTATCATCATCAATGTATTGATGGTTTTATTGCAATTCGCATTTATAAGGTTGGGCATTAATCTCGATACCTACCTGGCGCTGCATTACTGGACATCGCCACAGTTTCGTTGGTGGCAGTTGTTTACGCATATGTTCATGCACGGCGATCCGATGGATGTGCAGGCCACTATAATGCATATATTTTTCAACATGTACGCCCTGTGGATGTTTGGAAGGATACTGGAAAACGTATGGGGCCCCCAAAGGTTTTTGATCTTTTATCTTGTCTGTGGCCTAGGAGCTGCATTATGTCATATGTCGGTGCTCTCTATAGAATATACCAGCTTTCACAATGCATTCATGCACTACCAGGAAAATCCCAATTTCGTAAATTATGCCCAGTTCATCCGCCACCACAACAATCTGGATAAAGTAGAACCATTCAATAATATTATGAATTTCTGGTCGTCCAATAAAGAATGCGGTAATTGTGTAACAGAGTCAATACGGTTACTTAACGAGCAATATTCGATGATGATCAATGAACCTACCGTAGGCGCTTCCGGGGCTGTTTTTGGGTTGCTGTTCGCATTCGGGTATTTATTTCCTAATACCGAACTATATATCATTTTCATTCCTATCCCCATTAAGGCAAAATGGATAGTTACCGCTTATGGATTAATAGAACTGACCCAGGGCCTTAATAATTCAGCAGGCGATAATATCGCCCATTTCGCCCACCTTGGCGGCATGTTATTTGCTTTCATATTGTTAAGAATATGGAAGAAAAATAACCGCAACGATTTTTATTAATAACTTTAGGCGGATGAATACAGGACGCAAAAGATCAGCTTTATCATACATACCCGGTTATGCAAATAATGCGGTATTGCAGTTAATTATCTTCTCTGCGGTTGCTTATGTAATACTTTCCCTTATATGGGCCGTGATGATGCTGGTTTATCAGAGCGACGCCAATTTCAATCAATATTTCATACCCAATCTTGCCTTGCCTGCAATCGCCGTTTTCAAGGGCCATTGGTGGACAATATTCACTTACGGATGGCTTCAGTACCCGCATGGTTTTTGGGAAATGCTGAGTAATATGGTATGGCTTTATTG
Organism: uncultured Bacteroidota bacterium; assembly: GCA_903887005.1. Taxonomy (GTDB): domain Bacteria; phylum Bacteroidota; class Bacteroidia; order Chitinophagales; family Chitinophagaceae; genus Nemorincola. The sequence continues at coordinate 1,626 of CAISOH010000446.1, forward strand.
TTTCGGCTCGGTGGTGCAGATGCTGGTAGGGCCTAAACAAGTAATACCATTGTATGCCTATAGCCTGCTTATCGGCGGCATATTATATTTGCTCGCTCAATTATTACCCGGCGAATTAGGGAAACCTCCGCACACAATAGGTTTGTTTGGCCCGCGCGCCGGACTCATTGCTATGGCTGCCGCTGCTGTTACGCTTACACCCAAATACAGGTTTTATCTCACGGAAACATTCAGCATACCCCTGATAGTGTTAGCAGGCATATTTGGCGCATTAATGTTAATTGGTTCGGGTTTTTTCTTACCGGTTATCATAATGCTCCTTGGCGGGGGCCTCACCGGTTATGGTTATATTAGGCTCCTGCAGGCAGGCTACAGGCCAGGCCAATGGATGTACCAGGTTACAGAGGCAATAGCCGGAATAGTAACTCCAAATGAAAACGCCTCATGGAAAAATAACAACAGAAAGAGAAATGAAGCGCTCAAAAAAACATACGAACCTAAAACCGGCATCTCGCAAAAACGCATAGACGAAATACTTGATAAAATACTCCAGAAGGGCTATAATTCACTTACTCCGGAAGAAAAAGATACACTCATGAAGGCGGGGAAGGAGTAATTAATTGTTTTTGCCTTTTTACGAGTTTACATTTTGTACCTCCATCTTTTTTAAAAAAAATCAGCAATCAAAGTGAATAATCCCAAATATTCATTAAGTTTGTTTCAAATTATACTTTCATGTCACAGCACAGGATTGTTGGAAAAAATCTACGGGCATTTGCACAATTCATAGTTCAGCACGATGGTTGTTGTTTCTGCTGTTGTAACTAAGTACCTCCTTTGTTGCCTACTGATATGTTGTTAAAACAAAGGCTGCATTCATAATATATTCTTCCCGGTACTTTATCCGTTTCTTTTTAACTTATTTTTGCATCCGTTTAAGCGTTTCCTCACGGGAACCGTTTCAAACACAATTTTGAACTAATTATGTCAGAACTTCATTTTTATAATTCTTATACACGCCGTAAGGAAAAGTTTGAATCTATAACACCGGGTTATGCCGGTTTATATGTCTGCGGCCCTACCGTTTCCGGCGAGAGCCACCTGGGACATGCCCGCCCTTACATTACTTTCGATGTGGTGCAGCGCTACCTGAAACATCTCGGCTATAAAGTGCGGTATGTACGCAATATCACCGATGCAGGCCACTTTGAAGAAGAAGGCCGCGAAGCAACCGATAAAGTAGATGAAAAGGCCAAGCTCGAAAAGCTGGAACCTATGGAACTGGTACAAAAATATACCAATCTGTACCACTGGGGTATGCATCTTTTTAATTGCGAAGACCCTGCTATAGAGCCAACCGCCACAGGCCATATCATAGAGCAGATAAGCATGATCGAAACGATCATTGAAAAAGGTTATGCCTATGAAGTAAACGGCTCCGTCTATTTCGATGTTAAGAAATACGCCGGAAATTATCCTTACGGCAAGCTATCGGGTCGTGTATTAGACGATCAGCTTGAAACTTCCCGTGATCTGGACGGACAGGATGAAAAACGCAATAAGGCTGATTTTGCACTCTGGAAAAATGCTCCGCCGGAACATATCATGCGCTGGAAAAGCCCATGGGGAGATGGCTTTCCGGGCTGGCACATTGAATGCTCTGCCATGAGCAGTAAGTACCTCGGCGAAACATTTGATATTCACGGTGGCGGAATGGACCTGCAGTTCCCGCACCATGAAAGCGAGATTGCCCAGAGCACCATAGCCCACGGCCATCCGCCGGTTCGCTACTGGATACACAACAATATGATCACCATCAACGGTAAGAAGATGGGCAAGAGCTATAACAATGTGATAAAACTGTCTGAGTTGTTTAGCGGCAATCATCCCATATTAGAGCAGGCATATCATCCTATGGTTGTCCGTTTTTATATTTTACAAACCCACTACCGCAGCACCCTCGACTTTTCAAATGAAGCGCTGCAAGCATCAGAGCGGGCTATACGAAGGCTTTGGGAAGCATATGAATTACTTCAGAAGCTCAACCATCCCGGCAACACCGAAGCGCAGGATAAAACCCTTGACCAGCAGGTAGTGGCCTGGTGCAATGAATTATCAGACTTCATGAATGATGATTTCAACACAGCCAAAGTAATTGGTAACCTTTTTGAACTCGCACCGGTAATAAATGGCATAAAAGGTGGCCAGGTTGCTGCCGGTGCGCTTTCCTCAGGTACATTTGCCATGCTGAAAGATACCTTTAAAATTTTTCTTGAAGATATCCTTGGTATGCAGCCGCTCCAGGCGCAGCAAAGCAACAACCTGGATAATGTGCTTTCCATATTGATAGAAATCAGGAAAGACGCCAAAAAAAGAAAAGACTTCGCCACCAGCGACCAGATAAGAAACAAGCTTGCGGAAGGCGGGATTTTGCTAAAGGATGAAAAGGATGGAAGTATGAGTTATACGATTGAATGATAAGAAAATGCAATGACTGACCTGAATAAAATTTATCTTTTCAGGATGACGCATATTGATAATATACCGCACATCTTAAAGTGCGGTATTACACATGTATCATCACCCAACTGTAATAAGCAATACATACCAATTGGTGATAGTAGTCTTATAAACAGCAGGGCAGGATTTATTATGCCAAACGGGAAAAAAATAGGAACTTATATACCTTTCTATTTTTGGGGCAGGATGCCAATGCTGTATGTAATCCAGAAAGGATTCAATAACGTTGCAGTCACAAACCCTGAAAATATTGTATATTGTGTACTTACTATAGCTAAAGTTATTGAACATAAACTGGAATTTGTTTTTACAAATGGCCATGCGGTAGATCAGTATAGCGATTTTTTTGGGATAACCGATATTGCCCAAATTGAAAATATTGTAGATTTTAATGCAGTCAAAACACAATATTGGAAAAACGACAATGACCTCGATTTGAAACGAAGAAAAGAAGCAGAATTTTTAATTGGATGCGATATTCCTGTTACTGCAATTGCAGGTTATATTGTTTATAGTGAAAACGCTTGTGTTAAATTGCAGCAAATGGGTGTTAAAAATGAAATCAGAATAAATAATAATTTTTACTTTTAGGAAGCCATGATAAAATATGTAACAGGCGATTTATTGATGAGCAATGCACAAGCCCTTGTAAATACCGTAAACACGGTAGGTATTATGGGCAAAGGAATCGCATTGCAATTTAAAAATACATTTCCTGATAATTATAAACAATACCTAAAAGCCTGTAAAGAAAAGTCATTTCAGGTAGGCAGTCTTTTTGTAACAATAGATGATTCATTACACTCCGGTCAAAAGATAATTATCAATTTTCCAACAAAAACAGATTGGCGGAAACCATCAGAGTATAGTTATATTGAAAATGGTTTGAAAGAACTGGCAAAGGTGATTAAAGAACGGAATATCAAATCAATTGCCATACCGCCGTTAGGCGCAGGAAATGGTGGCCTTGAATGGAATAAGGTTAAACATTTAATCGAACTTTATTTAGCTGATATTGATTGTGATATTTCCATTTATCAACCAAATTATATAATACAGGAAGCATTAAAAAAAGAACGTGTAAAGCTTACCCCTGCAAGGGCAATGTTGCTTGCAGTACTATTTGACCTTGTAAAAAACGGAGAATTCGTGTCGGAATTTGCGGCGGAAAAGATTGCTTATTTCCTGCAACGTTTCGGAGCCAAAACAATCTTTAACCTGGATTTCCAGCCAAACTTCTACGGCCCGTATTCAGGCAAGGTAAAACATGTACTTTATTACCTGAATGGCAGCTATATAAGCGGTTATGGCGCTAAAGATAAAAAGCCCTTTGAAGAACTTAGTTTAATGATGGATGCGGAGTCAGATGTAATTGCTTTTCTCAATGGCCCGGGGCATAATGAATATAAACTGATAGTCGAAAAGACAAAAACTTTCTTATTTGGTAACTATTCCTACTTCGCTTTGGAATTACTCTCTACAATTGATTATATCATGCAAACTGAAAAAATAAATTCTCTTGATAAAATCCAGGCAAAATTGATCAGTTGGAGCGACCGTAAGAAAACACTTTTTTCAAATCAGAAATTTGTGTCCATCGCATTACAGAACTTGCAAAAAAATAATCTTTGTGAAAAGAACTAAATTCCCTGAAGATTACATGGATCATCTTAAAATTAAAAATGCGGAAAAAGATGCAAATTTTGTGGCTTGGACAGATGTAAAGGCAAAACTTGATAAAGTGCATGGACTCAACTCAACAGAGCTTTCTACATCTCTGAAAGCAAAGGTGAAAAAATGAAAAAAATATCACGTCTCCTAAAATACCTCGCAGAATATAAAGGCAAAATTGCCCTTTATTTTACTGCAAACCTGTTGAGTATTTTATTCGGGCTGCTTTCATATACGATGCTCATCCCTGTTCTTAATGTATTGTTTGGAACTAAGGATACAAAACCAATTCCTGTAGTTACCGGTAAACCTGTAACAATCGGACTTATTCAGCAGGCCACTGATTATTTTAAAAACTTTATTCAGCACCAGGACAGGCTCACTGCATTAGCTTATATATGCGTTACGGTAGTGGTTTTTACTATCCTGAAAAACCTCTTTCTGTACTTCGCTCTTTATACGCTCAACCCGCTCCGAAATGCAGTGCTTCGCAGGTTACGCGATGAAATGTTTACGAAAACTTTATCCCTGCCAATTGGGTTTTTTACCGAAGAAAGAAAAGGCGACCTCATATCGCGCATGACAAACGATATCAACGAAGTGGAACTATCTATAATGGGCGTCCTTGAAGTATTTATCCGCGAGCCGTTAACCATACTTTTCTACCTCGGCTCCATGATATACATAAACTATAAACTTACCCTGGTACTGGTGTTTTTCTTACCCATATCAGGACTGATAATCGGCAGGATAAGCAAGTCGCTCAGAAAGTCGTCTAATATTGCACAAGAGCAGTTGGGCAGTATGCTCGGTATTATAGACGAAACATTAGTAGGTATGCGGGTATTAAAAGCATTCAATGCTGAAAATCACCAGCATCTTCGGTTCATGAAGTTCAATAATACCTTGTTCCGTACCCGTAACCGGATTGCGGCGCGCCGCGAACTGGCATCGCCCATGTCTGAAACAATGGGTATCATAGTGGTAAGTATTATTTTATGGTTTGGTGGTAAAATGGTATTTGCCGGTAACGGTTTTGACGGGGCTACCTTCATAGGTTATATAGTTTTATTTACCCAGATCATTAACCCATTCAAAAGCCTTTCATCGGCATTTTATAATGTGCAAAAAGGCACATCGGCGCTTGACCGTATTGAACATTTACTGGGTGTTGAAAATACCATTAAAGAGTTGCCGGATGCAAAGCCAATCAAATCTTTTAAGCATTTTATAGAATTTAAAAATGTTCAGTTTTCTTACGGCGAAAAGAAGATTCTGGATGGCATAAACCTGAAAATAGAGAAAGGGAAAGTGATAGCGCTGGTGGGTACTTCCGGCGCTGGTAAGTCCACGCTCGTTGACCTTATACCAAGGTTTCACGATGTTTCCGGCGGGGAAATTCTGATTGATGGCATTAACGTTAAAGAATGCAAGCTTGATGACCTCCGCCGCCTCATGGGTGTTGTTAGCCAGGACCCGATACTGTTTAACGATACTATTTACAGCAACATAACATTGGGAACCGGCGGCGCTACACAGCAACATGTAGAAGAAGCAGCACGCATAGCCCATGCCGATAATTTCATAATGCAAAAACCGGAAGGCTATCAGACGGTCGCCGGCGACCGTGGCGCAAGGCTCAGCGGCGGAGAACGCCAGCGTGTTACCATTGCCCGTGCGGTTTTAAAAAATCCTCCTATCCTGATATTGGATGAAGCTACTTCTTCCCTTGATTCAGAAAGCGAACGCATTGTGCAGGAGGCTATCAACAAGCTGATGGAAAACCGTACCTGCATCGTTATTGCCCATCGCCTGTCAACAGTAAAACACGCTGATGAGATCATTGTTATGGAACATGGAAAGATAGTGGAGCGCGGCACTCATACGGCTTTAATAAGTAAAGACGGCATTTACAAACACCTGGTTGACATGCAGCAAGTAAAATAAAGGATGCAAAAAGCCAGACAATATGATGTGTAAGTTTTTAGCATTGACAAAATGACCAACTCAATAGCAATACTCGGTATCCATACCGGCATCGGTAAAACCATTGCCTCTGCCGTAATAGCTGAGGCAACAGGCGCTGATTACTGGAAACCTGTACAGGCAGGAACAGAAGAAAGAGATACCGCAATGGTAATGCAACTGATCACTGATGGCGCAAACCGGGTGCACAGGGAAGCGATAATTTTATCAAGACCCATATCCCCGCATTCGGCAGCAGCCATTGATGGCAGGGAGATAGACTATACAAAATTTGAATGGCCGGTGACGAATAAAAAGTTGCTGATAGAAACCGCAGGTGGTATATTATCACCTATGGCAGCAACTACCACTATGGCTGACTTTGTAAAACATTACCAACTGCCCGCGATACTAATTGTGCAAAATTACCTCGGCAGTATCAACCATACGCTGTTAAGCATAGAAGTATTAAAAAGCAGGGGAATTCATTTGTCAGGTATTGTAATGAACGGGAATGAAAATAAATCGTCAGAATCATTTATAGAGCATTACGGTAAAATTCCGGTCATCGCCAGGATACCGCATTTTAATAAGTTAGATAATCATTCAATAATAAAATGCGCCGCGCAGATAAAAAACTCACTGAATAATCTATTTCTGAATTAAGACAAAAACGTTTCCAAATATTTTTCCTTAAATTTACAGTAGTAAAAATCAATGATTATGGTGCCTGAAACGGTAAGAGAAAAATTGCATGAATATATAGACCATGCTGATGCTAAAAAAATACAAGCTATATATACCTTGGTGGAAAATGAAATAGAAGAGAGAGCTTACCAGTATGATGAAGCAACCTTAAAAATACTTCGGAATACAAGCAGGGATTATTTTGCCGGCAAAATAAAAGGTTATCCGGTAGAAGAATCAATGAAACGTATAAAGAAACAAATAGGGAAGCGTGCTTTATAATCTTATAATTACAAAAACGGCGGAAGGGCATATTGTGGATGCCTGTAATTATTATGAAACACAACAATCAGGGTTAAGTGACCGGTTTTTAACTGAATTGTTCGATGCCTGCAAAAAAATATCTTCTAACCCTCAGCATTACAGCTTTATTTCTTCAAACCCAAAAGATAAGTTCAGAGACATTAAGCTATACAAATTCCCCTTCGTAGTGATTTATGAAATCAGCGGCAACGATGTAATCGTTATTGCAGTTTTTAATACACACAGAAGTCCAATGTATTAATGTAAAATAACCAGGGGAAATAAAGAAATATTATCTCATTCTTTTCTGCTTTCAACCTTTTACTTTTGAATTTTTACTTTTGAATTTTGAATTAAATTATGCCCACAATTAAAGAGCGCGATAAACAGGTTATATGGCATCCTTATACTCCTATGAAGGCATGGCCGGAGGCTATTGCAATTGCAAAAGGAGAAGGTGTTTACCTGATTGATGAAGATGGCAACCGCTATATAGACGCTATCTCATCATGGTGGGTAAACCTGCATGGACATTCGCATCCTTACATTGCCCAAAAGGTGAGCGAACAATTGTCTGTATTGGAACATTGTATTTTCGCAGGGTTCACACATGAACCCGCGGTAAGGCTTGCAGAGCGGCTTTTGGAGATACTGCCCAATGGAATGAAAAAGATATTTTATTCCGACAATGGCTCTACGGCTGTTGAGGTAGCCATTAAAATGTCGCTGCAATACTGGAACAATAAAGGCATTAAAAAGAAAAAGCTAGTAGCATTACAAAACGCCTATCATGGCGATACTTTCGGCGCAATGGCGGTAAGCGGCAGAAGTATTTTTACAGAGGCATTTTCAGATTTCCTTTTTGACGTTGCATTTATCCCTTTCCCTTCCGGAGAACATGCTGAACAAAGTATTGCTGTTTTGGAAGGCCTGCTGCAAAAAGGCGATGTAGCGGCATTCATCGCAGAACCATTGGTGCAGGGCTCTTCCGGCATGAATATGTATAGCGCAGACACACTTGAACAGTATTTCCGGCTCTGCAAAAAATATGATACGCTCATTATTGCAGACGAAGTTATGACTGGTTTTGGCAGAACAGGGACGCTCTTCGCCTGCGATCAGATCAATACATCTCCGGACATTGTTTGCTTGTCCAAAGGGCTGACAGGCGGCTCTATGCCTTTGGGTGTTACAGCTACCTCCCAGGCTGTCTTCGATGCTTTTTATGATGATGACAAGATGAAAATGCTGTATCACGGACATTCATTTACCGCCAACCCCACTATATGCACCGCGGCACTGGCAAGCCTTGATCTTTTGTTGCAGCAGAGTTGCGAAGACAGCAGGAAGCGTATCATTCATGCCCATGCTGCATTTGCTACCAGCATTATTGCGGATCCATTAGTTGCAGCTATCAGGCAAACGGGCACTATCATTGCTATTGAGCTAAAAACGGACACCCCTTCTTATCACAGCAATATGCGCGACTTCCTGTACCAGTTCTTTTTAGACAAAAAAATAGTGATGCGCCCGCTAGGCAATATCATTTATATATTACCTCCCTATTGCATCACCAACTACGAGCTGAACTATGTATATAGTTGTATCAAGGAACTGCTTGAAGAATTGAAAAATCAAAACTGAAATTGACTCGTACAGAGGTGTGCCACACCTTAAAGGTGTGGCACACCTCTTAAAAAAATTCTCACTCATTAAACCCCCATGCCTTCATATTATCCACTACAATTTCCTTATCACTCAAAACATTCTTGAACCATATCTGCAGGGAGTCATAAGGTTCTTTAGGTAATTTCATGTCAAGTGAAATCTCCTTTGTTTCCCCGTCATTCAGCAGCCGGAAAACACGAAGCATATTATACCGGGCGCTCTTGTTGGTATCGGTTTCATTCGTTCTTTTCAGCTTCACTATGAACTGCGTCATATTCCATCCGTCCCATTCTTTTTTTGTGCAGCGGAAAGTGGCCTGTACCCTTATCCATTGCATACCCTGCCCTGTGAACGGCACGCTTAATGCCGGAGTTATCTGCCCACCTCTCACCAATAAAGAACGTCTGCCGCTGATTGCCTGTGATGTAAAAAAAGTTCCGGAATCGCTTTCAAAATCATTCTGGTAAACAAGGCGCATATTCTTTGGCTGCCCTTCAAACAAGTCCGTATTATCTCTTAATACAATTGTACTCCCCGGCGCGCTCCATCTGCCAGCCACCCGCCAGAAATATCGCTTCGTCATGAAGTCAGGATCATACAATGCCCCTTTATGATAATGGTAAGTGATCCAGACATTCATGTACAAAAAGATCAGAACAAACGGAGTAAATATCCATGCCAGGGTTTTACGGTTCAATGCTGCATTAGCCAGTGCAGCGATAGGGAATATTAAAACCGGATAGCTCTGTATCATCGCCCTGCCGCCATACCACCAGATATCCCACGAGCATACTATATAATAATTAAACAGGAAAAAAGTAAGGATAGCAACTTTGTTTTTACCGTTTCTGATGAATGGGATAATGCCAATAAAAGCAAAGATCATCATAGGCGAATATATCAGCCAGCCGCTGCGGTAACTTACCGTATAAGGCCTGAAATTGGGATGCAGGAAAGAGAATCCCTGGTCGCCGTAACTATATACCAGCCAATGCCCCGATACATATTTCCAGTAAATAAGCTGAATAGAAACTACCAGTAGCGCACAAAATCCGGCAATTGCCAGCGCCTTAAAATGCGTTCCAAAAAGAGCCAATTGCTTTTTGATCTGTGACACAGTTAAACCCTCCATTCCCCATAGCAACGGTATCATGCAGGCTATAACATCAGTAAACCGGGTAAGCGTAGCCAGCCCCACAAGCAACCCTATTCTTACTGCATACTTAGTCTCAAAAGACCGGTAGAAATAATGCGTATTCAGCAGCAGGAACACATAGACCGTAAACAGCCAGCAGTGCGACATCCCATTGTCTATGCACGAATATTCAATATAGTTGGTGCCAGCCGCAACTAAGAACAAAGTTATTGCTGCTACTTTATCGTTATAAAATTCAAGAAGCAGTTTCCTTAAATACCAAAGTCCGAGAATGGATATTAAAAAACCGCCGAGTTGTATGGCAAACTGATAAGGCAGCGAAAACCCATCCCTCGCATATCCCATCATGCCTGCGGCCAAATGAGCGGCAGTAAAAAAAGGAAGGTACATAACAGCCATCCCCGAGGAATACTTCATTACGTAATTACCATTATCCGTTTGCATCGCCTGCATAAAAAATTCATTGCAGGGATGGTACTTGCTGATGATACTGTCCTTAAATGTCTGATGCTTCAGGTCCTTATAAATAAATATCGAAGGGAGGTACCAGTAATAGCCCGAAACATCCCACGAAATAGTTGCCTCAGAGTTTCCTTGCTTCCAGCGGGGGTAAAAGAAAAAACTGGTGTAGCACATTAATGCAACACATAGAAACCAGCAGTAACGGGATAATTTGTTGTTTATGTCCTTCATTGTTTTTTGGAACTCCCTGGCAAGTATTGGCTAAGGTACTTTAAATAATATTAGAAGTAAATTGAACCGCTATATTCTTCCCCGCCGAAACCCAAGTCGTTTATCTCCATGTAAATTTTTATCCAATTTGTTAAACTCTCCCTGTACATTTGCTCAATGCCAATACACAACTTAATTTTACCTGATTCTATTTTCATACAATTTTAATTTTTTATTTTGAAAGCCATCCGCCATATTTTAATTACTACGCTTATCATTTTATGTGCCATTGGGTCTGTGTTATATACCAGTTGCACCAACAAGTGCGGAAGCACCACTTGCCAGAATGGCGGCACCTGCGCTAACAATGTTTGTGTATGCCCCACAGGTTATTCCGGCAATAGTTGCGAAACAGGCTGGTCAGACGGTTCTATTGGCACCTATAATTGCAGCAGGGCAAGCTGTGTTCCTGCCGTGACCGGGGGAAATGCCTGGGTAAGCTCCGTTACCAAGAGCTCCGTAAATGGGGGTTACATGATAAATATTTCCAACTTCGACAACTCCAATACTACCATTTCCGGCAAAATAGACAGTGCTATTGGTGGCGTCAATAAGATAATAGTCAGTCCGGCTGCCGGCTCAAACGGGATAAATGCAAGCGGTACCTACTCAAACGGTGTCATAACGCTCCACTTTACCACATCATCTGTAGGTGGCCCGGGCTATACCTGCGACATGACTATGAAAAAGCAATAATCTTTTTTTACTTAAAGTGAGTTCGGAGTTCTAATCACTGAAAACCAATAAGTTGCAAACTCTCTATAACCTGTGTTTTATGTCACCCTTTCAGGGTTTTGCTATTTTTGAATTTCATTTTCTATAATAATGTCATCCCATCGGGATTTTACCCTTGTATTGGTTGAATTTCAAAACAATAGACCGTCGAACTGACGTTACTTAAAAGACCTTCACCGTAAATCCTGGGAATATTTGTTTGAAGTTATCCGTAATTATTATCTCGGGTTCAATTGTGAACTTAGGCCTGATCAGCAAATCAGTAAAGATTTTCAAGGTCGTATTTTTAAAGTATCCCCCTTTATTGATTGCCAGGTACCCTATCCCGAATGTAGCCTCTTTCCCTAACCAGCTTACACCATTAGATTCATAGATACTGCCTGTGCTCAGATTAATAAACCAGTTATCATTCATCACAAAATCACCCTTCATGTCCTTATCAAAGAAGAAATATGGCGAGACACTCAGCCTTACAAAATCCCGGTCGCGGTTTACTTTCCCTACATAATGATTCCATTGCAGCCCTAATTCAGTCACAGGTACTACCGTGCTTCTGACCAATCCTGCCCCCATGCTGAAATTAACATCAAATTTTCGCCTTGACCACGCGTTAGGCGCTAATTCATTTTCCATTAGCAGGTTGCGATATACTTTTATGTTTTTGCCGGTGAAGTACGGATTATATTTTATTGTTACCGGGTGCCTGTAAATAAATTTTTTGGCTTTTTTCGAGAACGATCTCTTTTCCAATGTATCAACAATCCCCTTAAGTACATTATCAGCTATTACTTTGTCCACATCATAATAATTATCGAGCAGGAAAGTAACCTGTATGGAATAAGGGATGGTACATTTTTGTATCCCGAACCCCTCTCTTGATTTATGAATAATGATACGGACAGTATCCTGCTCAAACTTCAAGCGTGATATATCTCCATCCTTGTTTACAAACATACTTCCATTTGGATTGTATTTCCTGACGCGTATCTTCTTGTAAGTATATTCCGAATTAATGGCATAATCAATACGCATATTACCGGTTGGATTACTATTAAGAGAATCCTTGTAAAATGCAATATCCTTGCGAAAACCTGTCAGGATTGAATCTAAATTTCTAAAATCCTGATAATCACTCAAATCATTTAACTCCAGTATCATCCTGCCTTCTTTCAGCGTCACAAAATCCCGTATATTAATCCAGGAATCCCATGTATTAAACGTCAGGTCTGCCTTGCTGGTATTCATTGCTCTTAATGCTCCGGCAGTGTAACCGTTCTGGGCATAAACCTTCCCTGTCAGGCCTATGACAGTAAGCGCTGCAATTAAGATCAGTTTTTTCATTCTGTTAGTTTTGGGTGTTAAATATGCTTTTCAGAAAAATGGGCTGTTGATAATTTGTGATTGTATTAGCCGGAACTTCATTGCCATAGTACCCCTCGCGATACAAACTGTTCGACCTGAATACCAGCCTGTTTCCACGTTTTATTTCCTTTATCTCATCTATTTCTCTAACCACATCATTTATATGCGCTACCGGCAACCGGCTGATAACAACAGCATCATTACCATTTATGACCTCCTGTGCTGTTGCAGGTGTTCTGTTAATACCCGCAAGTTCATTGATATGTATCACCTTCATTTGTGCCGTCACTGCCGGAGTGGCAGGCAAAGTATTAGTTACAACTCTTACATCGGCTTTTTGTTCCGCAACCGGTGCGGGTGGCGCATTTGCAATGATTGGCGCTGTATTTTCAGCTTTTGGTTTTTCAATCTGCCTATGGTGCTTCAAGCCCTTAGCTATAACGGGATATGGATTTCTTATTATGGTCTTTACGTTTTCATTTACCGGCTCTTGTTTTGGTTTTGCAAATGCTGTGCCGGGTGCCGCCGGTGTATGATTGATTACATTGCTATTAATTGCAGCTACTTCAATACCCGTCTGTCTATACCCTGCCCATATGCATACAAACAACAGCAATACTGCAGCGGCAGCCATCCAATATTGCGGCCGTATCTTTTTCGCCGGCTTCTGTTCCAGACGCTCCTGGAGCTTGTCCCATGCCGCTTCCTTGCCATATACAATACCTCCTGATAATGTATCCAGCGATGTTATCTTTTCCCTCAGCAGCTTATCACTCTTATTATTTTTCATTGTAGCATCCTTTTTCTTTCATTATCTTTTGCAATAACACCCTCGCTTTATTCAACTGCGATTTTGAGGTACCCTCCGATATTCCAAGCATTCCCGCGATCTCTTTATGGCTGTATCCTTCCACCACAAACAGGTTAAATACAGTGCGGTAACCGGATGGCAAAGTCATTATCAACTGAAAAATCTCATTTGTATTCATGCGCGCTAACATTCCGTCATCAACACTAATCTCCTGCGCATACCCCTCATCCATTATCTTCAAACTACCCTTCTTTCTAAGGAATATGAGGCACTCATTCACCATTATCTTTTTCAGCCAGCCGCCTATACTACCCTGCCCCTTATATTCAAACCTGTCTATTGATTTAAAGAAATTATAAAAACCGTTGAGCATTATTTCTTCCGCATCCGGCAGGCTTTTAACATAGCGCATACACACCATCAGCATCCCATCTGAAAATGAGTCAAATAAATGCTTCTGGGATATCCGATCCTGTTTTTTACATCCTGCGATGGCTTTTTCAAAAGTCATTCTTTAAATCAAAAGTTAAAAGTAATAACCAAAAAGTATTGCAAATTCAAAAACCAAAATTCAAAAACCAAAAAATGTGAACTTTGTGTTTGCTACATTAATATATGCTGTTTCGTTTAAAAAGGTTGCTTCTTTGTCAGAATATTTTTTAATGTTGATCCCTCTTCCCATAAATAAGGGTACTCCATTTAACGACTTAACTTATTAACCTTTTAACCAATTAACCTTTTAACCCTTTAACTTTTTAACCTTTTAACCAATTAACCTACCTTTGCACCATGTCTAAAAAAGCAATCCTCATTATTATGGATGGCTGGGGCAAAGGCCACGTGCCTTCCGCTGACGCTATCGCTCATGCCAATGTACCTTTTGTAAAATCATTGTACGATAAATACCCCAATACGGAACTGATTACCTGCGGTGAGGCTGTTGGCCTTCCTGACGGGCAAATGGGCAATTCGGAAGTAGGGCACCTGAACATAGGCGCAGGCCGTATTGTTTACCAGGAACTACAGCGGATAAATGTAGCCGTAAGAGACGGAGAACTGGAGCGCAGCCCTATACTGCAGGCCGCCTTTGATGCTGCCAAAGGATCAGGCAAAACAATGCACTTTATTGGCCTTGTCAGCGATGGCGGCGTACATTCTCATATCAACCACCTGAAGGCATTGTGTACCCTGGCGCAAAAAAATAATATCCCCAGCGTTGCAGTTCATGCTTTTACCGACGGGCGCGATTGCGACCCCAAAAGCGGGCTTGCATTTATAGCTGACCTGCAGGCGCATTTACAACATACCGGTGGTATGCTCGCATCTGTAATGGGACGCTTCTACGCTATGGACCGCGACAAGCGCTGGGAGCGGGTAAAAATAGCCTACGATGCGCTGACTCATGCCACCGGCAAACATGTTATTGATCCGGTTGAGGCGATAGAAAGATCCTATACCGATGGCATAACAGACGAATTTATTAAGCCCATAATCGCATGCAATATCAATGGCGATCCCCTGGCCACCATTAAAGACGGCGATGTGGTTGTTTGCTTCAATTTCCGCACAGACCGCTGCCGCGAGATAACAACAGCGCTAACGCAGCAAGCCTTTCCGGAGCAGGATATGCATCCATTGGAACTGCATTATGTAACCATGACGGAATATGATAAAAGCTTTAAAAATGTAAATGTCATATTCGGTAAACAGGACCTGGGCAATACCATGGGTGAAGTGCTGGAAGCAAATGGCAAAAAACAAATCCGCATAGCGGAGACAGAGAAATACCCGCACGTTACTTTCTTCTTTTCAGGTGGCAGGGAACAGCCTTTCAACGGAGAGAAACGCATCATGATACCATCACCACGAACAGTGGCTACTTATGATCAGAAGCCGGAGATGAGCGCTTATGAAGTTACAGAAGCCATACTCCCTGAAATTGAAGGCCAAACCGCGGATTTCATCTGCCTCAATTTCGCCAATGCCGATATGGTGGGACATACCGGTGTATGGGAGGCGGTAGTAAAAGCTGTAGAAACTGTGGACAAATGTGTAGGCCGTATAGTACCCGCTGCCCTTGACAACGGATATGCCATATTTCTCACCGCCGACCACGGCAATGCCGACTTCCTCATAAACGAAGACGGAACACCAAATACCGCGCATAGCCTTAATCCCGTTCCATTATTTCTGATTTCCAATGATTTCAAAGGAAGGCTAATACCCGGCAAACTCGGAGATATAGCCCCCACAATATTAAATTATATGGGTTTAAACATACCTTCAGAAATGACCGGAGAGATATTGACAGTGAGTGGGAAATAAGTGTTTTAGGTAAGATGTTCATGGCACGAAGCAAAGTGCGCTTTGTAATGTGTGAGGCTGCTTCGTACCTCGCAGTGACTCGAATGAGTTATGTAATTGGTACTTTCCGGCATGTGAAGCAACCATCAAGGTTTTTAAAACTACAAAAGCGCCCAATGAGCGCTTTTGTAGTTTATAACAAATAATACATGTTTTAGATACGGTCACCCTTAGGGCCGGGGTTATTAACGATAGTTATTTACCGGTTCTGCAAAACGCGGGCACATAACGGGGTCGCGGGGATCCTTTCTGTGCAGGTAACTGCCCCTGATGTACAACGTTATTTCGGTTGCTGAAACACCATTTGTACCTGCCGATAATGATGAATTATTGACATCGTAAGAATAGCCGATACTGATATTCTTATAGTCAACCTTCACTGTTGGTATGAATGCATCCTGGTAACGGTACATAGCGCCAAAACTAAAAGAAAAAATACTCGGCATACCGGGAGGCCAGCTTTTGTATGTGAAGTAACCGCCTACTAAAAATTCGCCGTAAGGATGCTGGATGGTGTAATTCGTATGTCCTGTGAAACTGAATTTTTCGCCAAGCGGGCAGTGGAAACCTGCTGCCATCTGGAATTTGATCGGCAATTTTACGAGTACATCCCCGCCATTGAATATTTCAGTCGGGCTGTTGATATGGTATGCGCTTACGCCAAGATAATAGTTTAAACTGCTGTTGAGGTCAAGTGAACTGTTGAGGCTTACTCCGGCCCCTACATCATAATTATTAAGGTTTTTGAACACCCCGGTTTCACCTGTAGGATTTGTAGAAAGATACTGGCCCTGTTGATATTGGTTGCTGGTCATAAAAAGCCCCTGGTCAACAGACCTTGTTATATAACCGCCGGTAAGCCCCACAGAAATATAAGTATTGTGTTCGTCTTCCATTGCCTTATTATAACTGATGGCCGGATATATCTGTGTGCTGGTGAAATTGATTGACCCTGCTTTATCAAAAGTAGCCACCAGGCCAAAACTAAGATAATCGCCCACTTCCCTGTTTACCAGGATACGCGTTTCACCCGATACCATTGTGGTTGTATATGGTTTGGCAAAATTACCCCACTGGCTGCGGTAATCAAGCCCAACCTTATATTCATCGCTGAATATACCGGTAAGGGCAGGGTTACGGAGGATCGCATTCTCATAAAACTGTGAAAAATGCACATCCTGCCCGCTGCTTTTAATACTTAGCCCAAGCAGCACACTAACAGAAAATATGATTAAATAACGTTTCATCGCTTACTTTTTTATGTTTTTTAAACCACTATCTCACCAACGAAATATCACCCTGGTATTTAAACGTCTGGCCACCTAATTCGCATATCGCCTGAACTTTATACATGAACACATCCGGCTCCAGAACTTCTCCCTTGAAGGTACCATCCCATCCTGCGGCAGGATCATTCGGGTTGACATTTTCTACCTGGTAAACCAATTGTCCCCACCTGTTATATATCTGGAACAGGGTGATGGTCTTAAGCCCTTTGCCGCTGATATAGAAACGGTCGTTCATACCATCTCCGTTAGGGGTGAATACATTTGGAATAAATACCTGGTCGCTGTTACATCCTATGAATATCGTGACAGTATCATAAGAAGTACAACCATAAATAGACGTTACCGTTACTGTATAAGTAGTGGTAGGGGCCGTCGGAGTAATCTTTGGATTTGCACAGGTATCGCAGGAAACCGTATTTCCCGGCGTCCATACATACGTCTGTATCGGGGTATTGGTTATGGTAGTCGTCATCTGTACAGCAGTACCTGCCGATACATGTTCCGATTTAGGCGTTAGTAATATTACAGGGTATGGCTCCACGCTTACCTTTACCTTCACTGTATCAAAGAAACAGGCGTTTTCCCTTATCACCAAAGTATAGGTGGTAGTGGTATCAGGCGTCGCTATCGGGTGATAACTGGTTGGATTGTCCAATCCTGTTGCCGGGGTCCATAAATAAGATGGTATATCCAGGTTACTGCTTACACTATGACTGATTGCCCACAACTGTGCGCTGCCGCCAATACAGATTGCTGTATCTCCGGATACCTGGTTGAAATTCGTATCCAGCACAGATATCTTTACACTCATAGAATCCACACAACCAAAGTGTGTGTAACCTTTCACGAGGTAAACCATATTAAAAGTATCTGTTGCAATCGGGTTGGCGCATGAATCGCAGGACAGGAACAGGTTTGGCGACCATACATAAGAATAAGCGCCGAACGCGAGCAATTGCAAAGGAGTACCGCGGCATAAAGTAATCGGGAAATAATTTGGCTCCGAAACCACTGAAATTATCGGAGGCGGTATTACTATTATCAGGATACCTACCGAATCCTTACAGCCGAAATGATCTATGGCAGTAGCCTCATATTTTGTAGTTTCTGAAGGGGAGGCAACAGTAGTATCGCAAATGGTACAATTCAGCCCGGTAACAGGCGTCCATGCAAACAGGCTGACATCATTCCCAGAAGCCGTCAATGTAGTATGTCCTCCGGCACAGATAGTATCCATTCCTGTGATCTTTAAATGGTTGAGTAAAGTATCCACATCAACAGTAACTTTGACCGTATCCGCGCAATGAAAAGTTGATGAGCCAATAACGGTATAAGTGGTAGTAATCGTAGGGCTGGCAGTAACTACGGCCCCGGTTGTAGGTACTAAGGCATAAGCAGGTGACCAGATATAGGTACTTGCCCCTGATGCTGTCAACACATCAGATCCGCCCCTGCATATCATGCCAGGAGGGGCTTTTGTAATTGTTACAACAGGTGGCCCATGGACCCATATTTGAATAGAAGCTTCACAACCTGTAGCAGGAATGAAATATATTATAGTATCAGTGCCTACAGATACGCTGGTCACCAGGCCGGTCGTATCAATAGTGGCAATTGCAGTATTAGTACTGCTCCATATACCGCCGGGTGTACCATCTGTAAGCAGCATGGTAAAACCAATGCAGACATCCGGACCGCCTGAGATATTTGATGGCAGGCCATGTATCAATACACTGGCTGTGGTAATACAACCGTGAGTATTTGTGTATGTAATAGTAGCACTACCGCCGGAGATACCCTTTATTACTCCGGTAAATGAATCTACAGTGGCAACTGCAGTATTACTGCTTGTCCACACACCACCGCCGGGTAAACAGAAAAATTGTGTCCACGAGCTTACGCAGGCGCTGTCAACTCCTGTTATCTTACCCGGTAATGGGTTCACATATACCGTATCATAGACAGGGCATCCATTACCCGTTAAGTAAGTAATGATCGCACTGCCGGAGTCAACACCGGTAACAACACCGGTAGATGACCCAATTGTTGCTACTAAGGTATTGCTGCTTGTCCATATGCCGCCGGTAACAGCATCACTTAATGTTATTGTAAGTCCTTTACATACAGAATCAGGTCCTGTAATAGGCGCTACCGGGAATACTCTTACTGTATCCGTCACAAAACATCCGAATCCATTCGTATAATGCACTGTATCCAGCCCCGACGATATACCTCCGAAAAGGCCTGATGCCGGATCAATAGTACCAATACCCGTAAAGACACTGCTCCATACACCTCCACCTCCCGCATCATTAATTGTAACTGTATCGCCCTGGCAAACAGCGCCGGGAGTTACTATTGTATCCGGTATCGGATTGACCGTAATAAGTATCTGGGAGCTGCACCCTGAGGGTAATATGTAATATATGCTTGTAGTACCGGAGGCTCCGGCCTTAATAACTGCAGTACTGGGGATAGAAGGAATAATGGGGGTGATTGTAGCTATTGTTGTAATAGCGCTGCTCCATGTACCGCCGGGAATGGCATTGGTTACAGTATCAGTAATACCGGAGCACAGCGTATCTGAGATATGTCTTATAATATTAGCTACCGGATATATAGTTACCGTCATTGAAGCAACACATCCTGAAGCTGTGGTATAATATATAGTGTCCACACCCGCATTAACATTAAACGTAAAGCCCGTATCAATATGGCTCGGATCAAAGGTCAGGAGTGAAGTATTACTGCTGCTCCAGGTACCTGATGGGAAAACACCGAAAACCGTATCATAATAAATTCCTATGTCACCAGCACACAAAGTATTGGGGCCTGTGATACCGGCAAACGTATCAACAGTAACAGTAAAAGTCTGAAGACAACCCACAGAACCAAGAGAATAAGTAATAACAGCTGTACCCGGACTTAACGCGGTATCAACTCCCAATAAATAATCCACATTTACAATTGCAGGACTACCGCTGGTCCAGGTCCCTCCTGGTGGTAGATCACTTAAAGTAGATGTCTGGCCCTGGCAAAGAGTTGGTGAGCCAATAATAGTACCCGGCGCAGGCGTAACTGTTACATTGAAGTTTACACTACATCCTGTACTAAGTATATAATGTATAACAGTAACACCAAACCCAACACCGGTAACAACGCCCGTAAACGAATCCACTGTGGCTACACTAGTAGCGCTGCTGGTCCATATTCCACCTGAAGTAGCATCGCTCAGAGAAAGAGTGGCGCCTACGCAAATAACATGCATTCCGGTAATAGTATCCGGTAACGGATTGACCGTTTGCGTCCTTGTTGTAAAACAACCTGTACCCAGTGTATAGGTTACAGTTAAAGTACCTGGCAACGGACCACCCGTAATGAATCCGGCACAGTCAATGTGAGATCTACCAACACCCATCGGGGAATAACTCCATGGACAACCCTTTGTAGAGGTAGGAGTACAATGTAAATAGAAAGCATCGCCCACACACATCGAGTCCGGACCGGTAATTGGCCCCGGTACCGTATCAATGGTTATGACCAGCATCTGGCTGCACCCGGTGGGGAATTTATAAAAAATGGTATCCAGCCCCGGGCTTACGCCATATACAGCGCCCGTAAATGGGTCAATTGTTGCAATCGCAGGATTACTGCTGCTCCAAGCGCCCCCAATGCTGGTTTCAGTTAAAATAATAATTGAATCACCCTGGCATTCTTCTTTTATTGTCCAGGCTATAGTATCAGGCACCGGATTAACGGTTATTACAGTGTCCCTGAAACACCCTGTTGGTAAAGTATAAGTTATGGTATCCTTGCCGAAAAAATTCCCTGTAACAGTGGTAGAACTACCCGTAGTTGGGGATATAGAAACATTTCCATTACTTATTGTCCAAGTACCGCCGCCTACAGAGTCGCTGATAACTGTTGACATGCCCAAACATGCAAAGAGTGAACCTGTAATCAGCGAAGGTCTTGGATTTACGGTTACTATCGTATCCCTTGTGCAGCCTCTTGGCGATGAAGATGTATATCTGATAGTGGCAGTGCCACCCTTTACGCCAAAAACAATACCTGTACCCGCACCCACTGTTGCAATGGTAGGATTGAGACTGCTCCATGTTCCTGCTATCAAATTGCTCAAAGTTGTTGTTGACCCCTCGCAAATGGTATCATTTCCGGAAATTACGGAAGGCAACGGCCAAACTGTAAAGGAGTCAGTTACACTGCAACCAGTGCCTTTAAGATGATAAGTAATATAGTCACGGCCGGGGTTAAGGGCCTGAACAAAGGCATGACCGGTAAAAAGGGCGCCTGATACAGTAACACCGCCACCACCGGCGCCACCACCGTTAAATGTTCCGCCACCGGGAGTTGAATCAATATCATACACCCACATATTGTCAAACCAGGCGCACATATCGCGTACGCCGCTGATAGCCCGTGGTGTTTTATTAATTGTTATCGGACCGAAGGTAGTGCTGCAACCTGCAATTGTATAAGTTATTGTGGTAATAATACCGGGCGTTAAAGCTATTAATTCACCAAAGTTAAAAGGATCAAATTTTCCAAAAAGCGGATTACTGCTGGTCCAGATACCAGGACCGGTAACAAGAGCTTTAGTAGTAATGAGTGAAGCATAGTTTGCACTATCGAATTGACAAATTGAAGAAGGCCCGGTAATTGTTCCGGGTATCATTACAAGGTCTCCGAAATCTGTTGGCAATGGGCCGGCACAGGTTGTAATACCATTAATACCGGTGGCAACTGTAGCACAAATGGAACCTGGCCCTGTTGTGGTAGGAGAAAGTGGTTGTACCTTTAAACCGCTGATGGTAATTTGATCTGCAGCAGTAATGGTTGGACAAGTAATAAGTATCTGCAAGTCACCAGCGGAAAAAGAAGGGGTTGTGGATGTGATATCACCGCCAGCAAGCCGTGTAATTGTTGGAAGAATCGGACAAAATTGCCATCCGGTCGGTGGATGCAGTGTTAAAACATCTCCTCCAACAGCGAAATCAGTATTAACAGTCTCGGTTATTACAATGTTGCCCAAAGTAGTACATAAAGGCGTAGAGCCACCAACAGCAGATGTATAGCAGATCAAAGTGCCCCCGCCGGCAGGAGTCACAGTTACCTGTGCAAACCCTGTATAGGTAAAGCAGCTAAGAATAAAAGCTAAAAAAAATATTTTTACTGCTCTTCTTTGCGCACTATACCCTGTATCAATAGCAGTTATAAGTAAAGAAAGTTTTTTCATAAGCCTGACCTTAAATAATTAATCAATTTCTTTAAACGGACGGTAAACATACTAAAAAAAAGCATTACCGTCCGAAAGTTACATTATTTTTTTCAGAAAACAAGAGAATTCATTAATGTATTACAAAATATCCAACTACCGGTTAATAAAATCCGGCTTTCCCCGATAAATCAGGTAAAAATACCCAATATATTTCCGAAGCGTCAAAATACCACAAATATACCACACTTTGAGGGTGCACGGACAATAACTTTATACCAATACTCATTCTAAATTAGTTTATCCTCACTTGCCTATAAACCCCATCTAAAGGGAGATGTTATCCATTACCCGCATTTTTTGGACTAATTTATCACAGGTATTGGTATTAAAGGTTAGTTGTAACAAAAACAGCCGTGTTTTCAATTTTTTTTCGGGCCGGATTTCCCGGTAAGTATTCGAATTACTAAATTCTATAAATGACGACTATGCGCTATACACTTCACTTGTCATATGTAGTCTAAACTCACATTTACCTGTTAACCCGGGAAACTAAAGGAGGTTTTATCTGCGACCCACATTTTTGTGGACTAATTTATCAAAGGTATTGATCTACTAAATGGAATGAATTGCCTTAGGAAGGTTGACAAAATAAAAGAACGATGCACATGATTCTTTCATCTGCATCGTCCCGCTATAAATAGCGTATCCTTAATGATACACAACCTGCATACCCAACCTGAGCGCTATGTCTCTTTCTAATTGTGCGCCGCGGCTGTCCTGCCAGTCAGAAAGCAGGTGTACCTCATCACATTCCAGCATTTTCTTAATGTCGTTGCGAACTGCCTCGCCCCATGTTTTTGTATCATCGGTAACGGCATCGGGTTTTACAACATGGTAGCCCATGCAGGATAGCTGCTTTGCCATCACGTTGAATTTATCTTTTACATGCCCTTGGGCAATCCTGTTATCTTTCCTGCTATATATGCCGTCCTGTTCATAATGAACGTTTTATGTAATGGTGAATAATTGTGTTTTTGTACGTTTAAATATTTTTTAAAATCATGCCACCAGTTCTCACCTCATTAAGGCCGGTAGTGAAATAAATGCTTAAATGAAGAGCGAAAGTAATGTTCTGAGTAATCTGGGTTTGGCAGGGGCCGGCTTTCGTTTCTGATGCTTCGCATTTGCCATAAAGGTGAGCAATAACTCATGCTTTATTTGACGCTTGGTTGCGCCTGCATCCCTGTAAATATCGGGATCAACGGAGGATGATAAGTAAAAGGCACTCCTTCGGGAGGCATCTGCAAGCTGCTCTATAGGCAGCAAGGTATTTTGTTGTCTGTAGCTTTTCATATTATGTTATGCGGCTTTTTTTGTTTCAAAATAAAATAACTCATCCTTCACTACCTCTATCCCTGTACCTATCACTGCTTCACGCCGTTCAGCGATTGCATATTTTTCTATCACTTCCTCAAACTGAGCAATGACAATGGCTGTTTTTGTCTTTTTAGCATTTCCTGTTTTCATTGAATTCCTTCATTCGCTGTTAATAGTGTTATAATAATTTTCATGCCACAGAATTAAATACCAACTGACCAGCCTATAAACCCTTTAACTATTAAGCCTTTACTCAATCACGCCGCCAGACTGTTCATTTTTTTAAGCAGATTATCTACTATCAGGCTGGCATATTTGTCCCTGCTTATGTCCAGCATATTCCACAACTGGCAAAAAACTATCGCTTCTGCCCCTGAGTGGCTTAAGGTGTACATATGCTGGTTTCGTTTCAGCATATCATTAAGCTGGTAAAGTAATTCCAACAGGTATTCCTTTAAAAGTTGCTGGTGTTCATTAACGGGAGCAAATTCTTCCAGCATTTCTTCGCATATTTCTTTCAGCGCCTCTAAGCGCTGTTGGCAGATGCGTAATCTGATTCCTCTTTTCTTAGCCATAGATTAACGGATTTTAAAGCAGTGTTATATTTTTTCAGGAATCTGAGGTCTCCTGTATAGATCAGGTTATGGGCCCTCGTCATTCCGCTGATGATGGATGTATGGTCCTGCCCGCCGAAAAGTGTGGCTATATCACTCAAAGTCAGATAAGTGAAATTCATGCGCAGAAACAGTGCTCCTATAAAACGCAGTTCTGCAATTTCCCGTGCGCGCGACTTCATCCGGAAACAGTCATAACTCATATCAAGCGAGAGCGCAATTATTTTCAGCATTTGTTCCGGTGTCTTAAATGTATCCTCGGCAGGATAAAGCATTATATTTACCCTCATACCTGTCTTGTACTTTATCTGGCGTTGCGCGGAGCGGGCAATATGCCGCGCGCTTTTTATCTGTTGTGCCGGTGCGTAATTCATATAATTCGTCTTTAGTCTTTCTTAAAAATTTGTTTCTTTTTTTTAAATGCAAAGTCAATTTTTTTTGGTCTGTAGGTGTGCCACACTTTAAAAGTGTGGGACACCTGTGAACCGGGTTGCTGGCTGGTGGCCGGGAAGATGTACCACACTTTGAAAGTGTGGCACATCTGTGAAAACCTCACCAAACCCTTTAACCCTTTAACCAATTAACCCTTTAACCAATTAACCCTTTAACCAATTAACCCTTTAACCAAATCAAGCCGCATTTTTCATTTGGGTTTGCTGCATGATCAGTTGGGTTGCCGTATGCAGGTTGTGGCAGGATTCATTGATATGGTTTATCGTATCTTCATCATACAATCCATTTGCGCGGCATACCAGTTCCACATCTTTTGGTCCAGGGCAGCCAAGAGTAATAAACCTGCGGCCTATGCTCTTGTATATATCATCAAAACCTACTTTTTTCAATCGTACTCCTTCTATAATGCGCATGCGCAACTGGTCTCCTCCCATGATTACGATACCTGCATTTCCCGCCAGGCTGTTTGCCAGTAAAACCACCAGGTGAAGCACGCGGTCTTTTAGTTTGTGCGCATCATCGAGTATCAGCAGCGGCTCTTCTTTTTCAATGATAGTATTTGCAAATTGCTGCATCATTTCGGGAACGGTTCCATGGGCTTCAATACCTGCAGCATTCACTAATGCGGTCATAAATGATTTCCGGTTAAATTCTTCGTTGCAGGCAATGTAATAAGCCGCATCATTCTCGCGTATATAATGGCTGGCAGTGAATGTCTTACCAAGCCCGGTACCTATTGATATACCGTAGGTCATGGAGTAATGCTGTGCATCGCTGAAAAGAATGCGCAACAATAAGTAGGCGCTGGTATCTGCGGGCTGCCATTCGCCGCAATAAAAACCTACCTGCCTGGCTATATGGTACCAAAGCCTTTCGCTCAGTAATTCCCAATTGTGGTTTTTAACCTGTGAGATAGTAGATGAGCTGATTCCCTTTAAACTTTCTGCCGCCTTTGTCTGGCTGTCAAAGTTGTTTACGTAACGCACTAATGCGTCTCTTACTTGTCTTTTTTGTTCGTTTGTCATATATAACTGTTTTGAGGTTACGGATAGTGTCATGGGTTAGCACATCTTTACTCATTTAAAATTTTTAGACAATTAATTTGGCATAAATAAATTTATTCTGTATTTTTGTCTCGGATAAACGATTAATTTCGATACAAAGATAATCCAAATTAATTGACTATTCCAAATTTTGTGGAAAATAATTTTAAATTTGACCCCATGTACTTAGCATCTAATCTAAAAATTTTAAGAAAGAAATCCGGCAAGACGCAGGATGCGCTTAGCGTTGACGTTAAAATTGGCCGCACGACCATAGCGAATTATGAAGCGGGCGTCAGTGAGCCAAATCTGGAAACATTACTCACATTTTCCAATTATTTTGGAATTTCTTTAGACGATCTTCTGTCAAAAAATATGGAAGAATCGCTAAAATCCAAAGAAAAAGATCTGATGTTACGGTCTGCATTCTCAAAGAAGGGAGCAGATAGACCGGTATTTTCCGCAAAACCTATAATAGGCTATAGCAACATACCCAAAATAATAACCGTTGATAATAGCGGCAACGACAATATTATATACGTACCTGTAAAAGCAAGGGCCGGTTATCTCAACGGATACGGGGACGTAGAATTTATGGAAACCCTGCCCACCTTCCGCCTGCCGGGATTGAACAATGCCACCTACCGTATGTTTGAAGTGGATGGCCCCTCCATGGCGCCCAACGTGCTTCATGGCGATCGGATAATAGGTGAGTGGATAGATGAACTGGATAAAATCCGTGATAACCGTGTTTATGTAGTAGTGCATACCGGCGGGGTTGCCGTAAAGCGCGTGGTCAACCGCCTCAAAGAGCGCGGCAAACTATACCTGAAATCAGACACCATAGTACACCGCCATGAGTTCCCGACCCTTGAAATAGACCCGGAGGATGTAAAAGAAATATGGTATGGCCGTATGAAATTAAGCAGCGACTTCAGTGAACCCGCAGAAGTCTATCACCGCCTCGCCGACCTGGAAATGGATGTAATGGAAATGAAGAATCTGCTGAAGAAGGGGGAGTAACGAGGATAAGTTAATTATTTTTGTCCCGGACTTTAAACATTATGGAGCTAACCAACCTCATAAATAATATTGAATTATTAAGGCGGGAATTATCTGCCCTTCAGCCACTGCCAGCCGAAAGGCAGGAAAAGTTAGACAAGAAGTTCCGGCTTGAATTTAATTATAACTCCAACCATATAGAAGGCAATACCCTTACTTATGGAGAAACTATGCTCTACCTGATCTTTGATAAGACTACAGGAGAGCATGAAGGGCGGGAATATGAAGAAATGAAAGCCAGTGATGCAGCCTTAAAACTGGTACAGGATTTTGCGGCTGATAATGAGAGACCGCTTACAGAAGCATTCATTAAGAATCTCAATAAAATTATTTTAGTGAGACCTTATTGGGCAAATGCTATTACACCCGATGGCCAAAATACACGTCGTGAAATAAGTATTGGTGATTATAAAAAATATCCTAATTCAGTAAGGCTGCAAAACGGTGAAATGTTTCATTATGCCTCACCTCAGGAAACGCCATCTTTGATGGATGATTTGATACAATGGTATCGCGAAGAAACAGAAAAGAAAGAGTTGCACGCGATTGTTATTGCTGCTTTACTTCACTATAAGTTTGTACGTATCCACCCTTTCGATGATGGTAACGGGCGTATTTCTCGTTTATTGATGAACTATGTAATTTATTATCATGGACTTCCGCCAGTCATCATTAAATCAGCAGATAAAAAAAACTATTTACAGGCATTAAACAAAGCAGATACAGGAGATATAAACTCATTTGTAGAGTATATAGCAAAGCAATTGTTATGGTCTTTAGAATTATCAATAAAAGCTGCAAAAGGAGAAGATATTGAAGAAGGTGATGATGTAGATAAGGAGGTTGCTATTTGGAAAAAAGAATTAAAAAGTAAAAAAACAGTTCAGGTAATTCCCAAATCTGCAGATACTTTAAAAAAACTTTATCTTGAAAACTTGCGTCCCTTTATAGGGAAAATGGAAAATAGAATTGCTGAAAATTTTAGAGATCTATTTAACAATTGGGAGATATCGGCAATAGCGAATAATGAAGAAGTAATTGGCGGCTTACCTTTTCTTGATGCGATTTTTGACAGTACACGTCCTTTTCTTATAGAATCACCTGAAAATTTATTTTCTATTAGAGTTGATACCAATTTAAATGGTTTTAATAGGAATCTAAAAAATCATTTTGGTGTAAGTGTAAAGATTGAGGTGTTATTTAATCCTAATGATTACCAGCTAAAAGTTTTTACTCATAGAGGAACACAGCAATATTTAGATGGGGGAAGAATATATAATCAAACAATCACCCTACAAGAGCAGGAAACCATAATAAACAATACAGTAAAAAACATCTTCACCTACATCAAAGAAAACACAGAAATGTAGCCTACACTTTTTGCTTCTCACTTTTGACCTTTAACTTAAAAAACTACCTCAGCCTGTCCACCGACTTCACCAGCTTTTCATCCCTTCTGATACCCAAAATGGCCATAAAAAGAAATACCAGGGCTATCACCGGCAGTACGGAACCTATCCAGTAACTGCCGCTTGTTGGAGGTGGAACTAATTTACTTAAATTGTTTACGCGCATCAGCAGCATCGAAATAAAAGCGGCTATTGCAACCATGCCGAATGCCGTCATCCTTATTTGCCGTTTGCGGTTATTAAACATAAATATGGTCACCAGCGGTAACATTGTCATCACAACCGTAATAAGCAATGAAGGATAATGGTCGCTGACCCGGACCTGCCCCAAAGTATCCACACCATTTACCAGGGTATGGGTTTTGTATAAGTCAAAATAAAGCACGCCTGCGTTCATCAGGGAAGCTAAAAAAAGCCAGAGAGACTGTGTACGTTGTATCATTTTAAGTCAAAAGTTAAAAGTCAAAAGCAAAAAATTTTCAGAATATTCGTAATACTATTTGTTATCAGAAACGTTTGCGATTTGACGGTTAAATTATTTTGTTACCCATACAATCCTAATTCCCAATTACAAATTCCTAATCCCATTTTATGAAATCATTTCCTTTCCAAAATACGGCTGCAATGCAGCAGGTATTTTTATTCCATCCTTTGTCTGGTTGTTCTCCAGCAGGCACGCTATTATACGGGGCAATGCCAGTGAACTGCCATTCAGCGAATGTACTAATTGTGTTTTGCCGGTAATGTCTTTAAACCTTACCTTCATTCTGTTGGTCTGGAAAGTCTCGAAGTTAGATACAGAGCTCACCTCAAGCCAGCGTTCCTGCGCTGCGCTATACACCTCAAAATCGAAAGTAAGCGCCGAGGCGAAACTCATATCGCCTCCGCATAACCGCAATATACGGTATGGCAGTCCCAGTTCCTGCAGCAGCCCTTCCACATGTCTCACCATGCCGTCCAGTGTTTCATAGCTCGTGGCCGGATGAGCCAGTTGCACTACCTCTACCTTATCAAACTGGTGTACACGATTCAGCCCGCGAACGTCCTTGCCATAAGAGCCTGCCTCGCGGCGGAAGCAGGGCGAATAAGCCGTCATCTTCACCGGCAGGTCCACTTCCTGAATAATCGTATCGCGGTATATATTCGTCACAGGCACCTCTGCAGTAGGTATCAGGTAAAAACCATCGATCGTCACATGATACATCTGCCCTTCCTTATCCGGCAATTGCCCCGTGCCATGCGCCGAGGCCTCGTTCACCATAAAGGGCGGGCAAAATTCTTTATATCCCGCCCTTGTATTATAATCGAGAAAATAATTGATAAGCGAACGTTGCAGCCTTGCGCCCTGTCCCATAAAAACCGGGAAGCCGGCGCCTGTTATTTTATTGCCCAGTTCCAGGTCCATAAGGCCATATTTGGCGGCAAGGTCCCAGTGCGGCAGTTTTTGTTCGTTTAGATTGGGCATTTCTCCGCCGGTGCGCACCACTTCATTGTCTTCAGGTGTTTTACCGGCAGGTACACTGCTGTGCGGGAGGTTGGGTAATTTCACAAGTGCTTCATACTGTTCAGCTTCCAGTTCTGCAAGTTTTTGGGCCAGTATTTTAGCATGTTCCTTATGTTGGGCCACCTGGGCTTTCATCTCTTCAGCCTGTTGCTTTTCACCCTTGGCCATTAGTTGCCCTATGGCCTTAGCTGCGCTGTTTGCAATTGCAGAAAGGTTATCATTCTCTACCTGCAGCTTACGGCGATGCTCATCAATGCTGATGATGCGGTGAACCAGTTCCGGTTCCTTAAAATTCTTCTTCTTCAGTCCTTCGAGTATCAGTTCTTTATTTGTCCTGAATAATTGTATAGGTAACATAAATCAGATAATTAAAGCCCAAAGATAATCTTAATGGCTTAATCCCGATACTTTGTACTTATACTATAGGCAACTTTCGGATGCAAAGCCCCTGCAAAAAGACATTTGATAGTAAGAATCCATAACAAAAATCTCATGGCGCAGTTTTTCTTAGTATTATTGAGCAGCCTTTGCTGTTTGTAAAGTATAGCTATGTCAAAATATTTTTTTTTCCTGCTGTTATCGTTTATATGCAGCTGTAATACAGCAGTACCCCCGGGAGTTGCTTTTGTAAAAGTTGATACACTGGTTGCCGTTTACCCGACCCTTCCCGCCGATAGCGGTTATGAGGATAGTGCCTCTTTATATAAAGGCCATGATACGGATTTGCCGGAAAAAATCGTAGCCTTCGCCAAAACCCAGATAGGTATTCAATATAATTATGGCTGCACAAGCCCCGCCACGGGGTTCGACTGTTCCGGTTTTATTACTTATGTATTTCATCATTTCAATATTCCCGTACCAAGATCATCTGTTGATTTCACTGATGAAGGCAAAGAAATACCCCTGAAACAAGCAAAACCCGGGGACATTATTCTTTTTACCGGCACGGATATAAGGAAAAGAATAGGTGGCCATGTCGGCATTATTGTTGAAAATGATAATGGGAATATCCAATTTATCCATGCTACATCCGGCAAAGAAAATGCTGTAACCATAACATCTTTGGATAATTATTACCTGTCGAGGTTTATGAAAATCAGGAGAATTATTCCATAATTCTACTTTAACAGGTTAAAAATAATAAGAAAAATCGGATAAAAAGCTTGGTTGTTTCGTTTGATTGTTTTATATTTGTTATTCATAAAACAATATAAATCATACGATAAAACATAG
>CAISOH010000447.1 GCA_903887005.1 uncultured Bacteroidota bacterium
ATATAAATGTGCAAAATAGGTTTCTCGCAAAGGCGCAAAGCCGCCAAGACTAATGAATTGATAATAAGTAAATTATAAAATCAAGGCCGCAAAGTCTTGCATATTAAACAATGCACAATTTTATGCGGCTGCAAGTATAATCATCACATCAGCTAATCAGCTAATCTAATGTATCCCCATTGCCCCCAAATACCGTTCCGCATCCAGCGCGGCCATGCAACCGCTGCCGGCGGCGCTTACTGCCTGACGGTATATCTTGTCCTGAACATCGCCGCAGGCAAATACGCCGGGGATATTTGTACGGGTAGAATCGGGTTGAGTTATCAGGTAGCCCTGCTCGTCCATATCCAGTAATCCTTTGAAAAGGTCTGAATTTGGATGGTGGCCTATGGCTACGAAGTAAGCCTGCAGTGGTATGATGCTTTCCTCATTGGTTTTATTATTCCTGATTTTTACACTGTCCACCTTATGTTCACCCAATATCTCCACCGTATCCGTATTAAAGTAAACTTTTATGTTGGCAGTTTTCATTACCCGCTCCTGCATTACTTTGCTGGCACGCATTTCACCCTTGCGGATGAACATATGTACAAAGGTGCATAGCTTGGACAGATACAATGCCTCTTCGCAGGCAGTATCTCCGGCGCCTACAATGGCCACTTCCTGGTTTTTGAAGAAGAAGCCATCGCATACCGCACAGGCGGAAACACCATGGCCGTTCAGCCGCTGCTCTGATTCCAGCCCCAGCCACTTGGCTGATGCCCCTGTGGCTATAATAACGGAACTGGCTTCTATCCATTTTTCTTCATCAATTTCCACCCTGAAAGGCTGTGATGAAAAATCAACTTTAGTAGCGAGTCCCCAGCGTATATCGGCGCCCATGCGCTGCGCCTGTTGTTCAAAGTCAACCATCATTTGCGGCCCCATAATGCCATTGGGGTAGCCCGGATAATTCTCCACTTCAGTGGTGATGGTCAGTTGTCCGCCCGGCTGTAAACCCTGGTATAAAACCGGCTTCAGATTAGCGCGTGCTGCATATATAGCTGCTGTATAGCCCGCAGGCCCGGATCCTATTATAAGGCAATGTACTTTTTCTGTTTCGTTCATTTTATTAGTAGAAAGTAGTTAGTAGTTAGTAGTTAGTAGTTAGTAGTTAGTAGTTAGTAGTTAGTCATTTTGTTTTTAAAACTTAAAGATGCAACAAATTCCGGAATCATGACCCGTTGATTTTTAATAAGGAACAATGACAACGTTCCTAACGCGGCACAACCAATGTTGTAATTGCACTGCCATAACCAGCCCATACTCCAAGCCCGCCATTAGAAATATTGGTCACTAAGTTGATAGGGGATGAAAAAGGGTTGCCTACAGAATTAATTGCAAAATCATATGAATTCCAGAAATTGTAAACAGCCTTATCTATTTCGCACCATTTGAGCGTTACAGAGTCTCCGGGATAAAAATACCTTAACGAATCACCATTTACTTTGGTGCCGTTATCATAGCCCGCGAAAAGCCCGATATTACTTACTTTCTTGCCATTTACTACCTCATCGCTGAATATGCCTACAGGAAAAAACTGGCCACTGTTCCGTTGCGTAAAATAGCGTACATAGTTACCGGGGGTATCCGGATCTGTATAATTTACAAATAGCTGCATGGCGCTGTCCGGTGTTTTTCTGCCCTGGAATTCAGGCGGGGCAAACCACATGGTATCAACGCCTTTCGGCCTGGGTACCGTTGTAACGGAAGAATACGTCTGGCCATTATAAGTAACAGTAAGAGAATAGGATTTGCCTACCTGCCCGACCATAAAGTTGGCAATCAGGTTTGATGTGTCAATGGAATAGACATAATACTTGTTACTAGTCCCTGTATCTAAAGAATATTCTCTTAAAGTGACCGTTTTACTGCCGTCAGATACCTTTATGTTTGCTTTGTGCAGGAAGCTTTTTTCAAGGGTACCCAGGTCAACATTTGAAAAGAAACTAATGGTGGATGTTAAAACCACATATGGAGGCTGCCCTGTTTCTATCTGGCCCTGCACTACTACCCTATCGGGTGTGCTGCCAAGGTTTATATGCACTTCCTTTTCACACGAGGCAAGAACAATAATAAAAGCAAATGAAATAATCAGCAGTAATTGAGAGGTGGAGCGTGTGAAGTGGCGCATAAAGGGGCATCCGTATAAAATGCAAAAATAAGGAATAGGGATTGAATTGAAGAATTGAAAACAAGATTTGATTTTAATTAACATACCTGCCATCCGGGGTGTACATAACCGGCAGCAGCTTATGTGTTTTTTCAAAATAATCATACTCTGTTTTCAGAGATTCCCAGAATTGCTGTTTGGCAGCATCTTTCGGAAATTCATGAAAGAGGTAAGCCATACCGCTTTTTGTAAGCCGGGTGGGATATATATGCACCGGAATATTTACCAGTCCGTTAATGCGTGCATTCAGGCATAAAGTATATATCTCCTGGATGCCATCATTGGTCATGGGCATGCAGCCAATTGTTACACAACCGCCATGGATATATATATCACCACCTAAATCACCCTTGCCTATTGCCTGGTCGGAGTAGTTGGGATAATTAAGCTGCAGGGAAAGGAAATAATCGCTTTTAGGATTGAAATCTTCAATAAAGTAAAAACCTTCCGGCACCTGCCTGTCGCCATGAGTGCGTTTAGGACCTAAGAGACCGGAGATAGCGCAGATATGATAAGTCTTTATGAGTTTGTACTCGCTGCTTTCATTATTGCGGGCCCAAAGCTCCATTTCGTTTTGCGACTTAAAAGCACGCAGTAAAATATCTTTTGGAGGGTAGGCAACATTCTTTTTCTTAAAATCTTTACTGAGGGTATCATTATATTTTTTCCATGCATCTGAAACCCGGCCAAATGAAAGCTGGAAATTTTTAAAGCTTTGGTCGTCATCGTTTTGCGCGAAAGAGGGAAATGAATAAAAGGCAGCGACAGCACTCATTACAATACACCAGACTAATTTTTTTACCATCGCCTTTTATTTCTAAAAAAAGAGAAATACAAATCTAATAGAACTCTTCAATAATTTTTCCTAAAAAAGTATCTTTAGTTGCTTTGTTTTTTGACTATTCATTAACTTTGTTGCTGGATTATATTTATGATCATACGTTTGCCGTTAAGATTTGAAGGGAGTAAGGGCGAAAAAACCTTATATGCACTTTTTGATAGTGGCGCTACTTATTCCTGTATAAATGAAGAAATAGTGGAAGAACTGGAGATACTTACTCCTCTGCATACTCCTATGAAAATGATTACTGCAAGCGCTTCTACTTTTATGGAAATAAAATACAGAGTGGCGCTGGATTTTTATCATGAAGATATCCGCCTTACAGATGAGTTTTATGTAATCCCGGATTTAAGTGAACAGGTAATAATAGGAGCATCCACAATGCAGAAATGGAAAATTAAATTAGATTTTGAGCACGATACAATGATACTGGATCCAGGTGTTTCGAAAGCAATTTTAGTGAATTTGATTGCGAAACACTGATTTGCTTATCCTAAGTAAAGCACCACCTTCATTTCAATAAAAACACAAACAAACTCTTTTATAATTTTTTCTAAAAATCAAAGCCCCGGAAATCCAGGGGCTTTGATAATATTGAAACAATACTTACTTATTTCTGTATTTCTATTTTGTTAGTGTAGTTAATGGAAGCTGATTTTATATTAACCATGTAAATTCCGTTGTTCAGTCCTGATAGGTCTAATTGACTGACACCGGTACCTTCGTTCACGTTTAATGTTGTTGAAAATACCTGGCGGCCTGTGATATCGGAAATGGTTACATTGCCTTTTTCAGTAGCTAACGTATTCCATTGAATGTTTAATTTGCCATTTGAAGGGTTAGGGAAAACAAAAACGGAGGATACATTTGATTTCTGACTATTGACTCCTTCTGTAACCGGGGTTATGGAATGAGATAACGTATGCTGCACAAAGCTTGCCACCATCATAGAAGGAGCTCCGGAAGTCAATGTTATACTCGTGTAAGCGGTAGTGTTATAATTAAGGGCTTCAGGAAAGATAGTATAAGTACCTAATGGTAGGTTGCCGAATGAGTAGGCGCCTGATGCATCCGTCTTTGTTTGCTGTATGAGCGCTCCTGATGAATTCAGGATAAAGACAGGTAAACCAATTGCCGGAGCGCTTCCGGTTCCTTTATTAGCGCCTGTAGTTACATTGCCACCTATAAAGCCGGGGCCCGATGTGGTAGTTCCATAATTCATGGTAATGTCCTGGTTATAATCAGATGTGCCGGATGTATGATATAGCACATTTGCGTAGTTCCAGTAGAAACTGCTGGTACGGTAAGTGGGGATATACCCGGTAACACCTGTATCAAAGGCAGTGGCCTTCATTCTGAATGAATCAGTAGCAGCGCCCACGAACTGATAGTATGCGCTTGACCCGCTGCTGGAAACTGTCACAGAGTCAATAGCCTGAAGGTCCAATGTGGTTGGATTGTAAGTAATCAGCCAAACTCTGACAGAGCCGGAATGAGGAACGCCGGTAAATAATACATGGCCGGATATGCCATTAATCGCGGCAACAGTCATTGGCGCTGTGGTATAAGCAAGGCCGCTGCATCCGGTTACCGAATAAGTAATAGTTACCGAACCAAGAGCTACGCCTGTAACAACGCCAGTTGAGCTAATGCTTGCGATTGCAGGATTACTGCTGCTCCAGGTACCACCTGAAACACCATCATACAATGTAGCAGAAGAACCAATATAAACACTAGATGCTCCGGTAATGGTACCCGGGCTGGTAGTAGAAGAAACTGTAATGCTTTTTGTGGCAACCGTTGTGCCGCAGGTTCCGGTTACAGCATAGCTGATAGTTACTACACCTGCCGATACTCCTGTAACAACACCTCCGGATACAGTTGCAATAGCAGTGTTGCCGCTTGTCCATACGCCACCGCCTGTGCCGGTTGAATCAGAAAGGGTTATTGCGGACCCGGCGCAAACAGTTGAAGCGCCTGTCAGCGCCACGGTGGGTTTAGGAGTTATTGTAACTAATGCTGACGCACTGCAACCTCCTATACTATAGTAAATAGTTGCAGAGCCACCGCTTGCGCCGGTAACTAATCCGGTAGCACTGCCAACAGTGGCAACATAGGTATATGAGCTGCTCCATGTTCCGCCCGGTGTTGCGTCAGATAAGGTAGAAGTAGTACCTACGCAAAATGTAGTTGTGCCGGTAATGGCGGCAGGTACGGTGCCGGAAACGGTAAAAGTGGTGGTTACATAAGTTCCAAGAGTATAGGTTATAGTCACCGTTCCTGCAGTCATTCCGGTTACTAAACCAGTGGATGCTCCCACTGTCGCAATTCCGGTATTACTGCTGGTCCAGGTACCGCCCGCCGTGGTATCATGCAATAATGAAGAGGAGCCAATACATGCGCTTGTAGTTCCTGTAATAGGAGTAAGTGCAAAAGATACGAGGGATGTCAGTATCAGAGAAAATGTCAGAATAAAGAGTTTTTTCATTTTTGTTTGATTTTGAAGTTTAAAGATAAGGATATTTATTTAATTTGTTTTGGTATATTCCCTGTTTTGGAGCTATCATACATAAGACGAGATAATAAGCAGAAAAGTTAGCGCCTAAAACATATATTTTTATTAATCAGCAATAAATTTATATTGTTTCTGCTTTAAAGTTGGATTGAAGTCAGTTTTATAATGCATTAAAAAGCCCCTGGATTTCAGGTGGCTTTTTAAATAATTGAACGAATTTATTGAAAATACCAGGTGTACATTAATTGTACCTTTATTATATGCACATATCAAATGCATAGTTGCAACAAAAAGTCATTCCATCTATACTTAGGTATGAAATTCAGAAAATTGCATTAAACAATCACAAATTATTAAAATAATTTAGGACAAGACCAGTTATAAACCGGGTTTCTTTCGTGCCTGTTGAACTTTCCAAAAAAGAGAAGAGATATTTCGTAACCACCTAAGCCATTTGTGGCAGGGTTGAACCTGGAAACATTTACATCATAACTGATGCCTAAACGCATTTTAGCCCATTCAATACCAACATAAGGAGAAACAGCATCTCCATAGCGATACCAGCCGCCTGCATAGAAAATAGTATTTCTTGCATATTCCATATCGTGGCCCGGGTTTAAAACAAAACCTACAGCTGCACCAAGTAAAACTTCGGTAGCTGATGCCTGACTTTGGTATAAAGCACTGGCATAAAGAACAGCTTTCTCATTCATTTCAAACGAACCTCCGAGATAGGTGGTCTGCCGGTTATGTATCTGGTGGTTATCGCCTAAGAAACTTTCTACCGGTTGTGTAAGATGGTAATAAGAATAGCCTATATAACCAGTAGTTTTATCGGTCATTTTTCCGGAATACATAATACCACCATTAAAATCAGGGTAGGAAATAGCTTTGCCGCCAATTGAAGGGGTTGCCCCTGGTATGAGTTGCGCAGTAGTCAGATCAAACATATCCTCAGTGGTCAGTTTCGAAAATTCAACTGATTTTTGAACCATAAACACCTGGATACCCATAGAGATATGATTGATCCGCTCACGCCCAAAAGCCTTATGATAAGCAAGTGATATGCCTGCGGTGGTATTTGAAAATCCGCCGGAACCTGCTTTATCATTTAACGCCATAAGACCAATACCCATTGCATCATCTTCAGGCAATTTGCCTCTAAGGACTGCCATATCATAAGAAAAGGTCATAGTCTTATAAGGATAGGCAGATACCGATGACCATTGAGTCCGGTAGTTAGCGGCAAATCTCAGGTCTTCAGAAACAAGGCCGGTCATTGCAGGGTTTAAAGTCAGAGGTGATGTAAAATATTGTGTAAAATGTATATCCTGTGCCGTTGCAGGCCTTGTTAACATAATTATTGCACCAACTATAAGTACTAATTTCTTCATCTTTTAGTCTTTAGTAGAAACCAATAAAAAATTTCCGACAGCAATTTAAGCGAAAAATTCTTTTTATAAAAGCTAATCGTAAATATTATTTTTAATCAGTTCAAAAATCTTTCTTTTAAAAGGTAAATTCCTGAATTTTATCCAAATATATACCGAAAATTTATTTGTTCAAAAAATAAACCGGCAATTATAATACAGCCGGCCATTTTCACTAAGTATTTTTAAATTTTAATACAGTTTAGGACAAGACCAGTTGTATGCCGGATTTCTTTCATGTTTATTTATCCTTCCGAAATAGATCAATGATATTTCATATCCACCCATACCGCCGGATGCAGGTGTAAGGCTGGAAGTGTTCACATCATAACTAAAGCCTAAACGCATCTTAGACCATTCGATACCTACATAGGGAGCAACAGCATCTCCATAGCGGTACCAGCCACCAAGATAAAAAATAGTATTTTTCTGGTAATCCATATCATGGCCCGGATTTAAAATAAACCCTACTGCCGTACCCATTAATAATTCACTTGCTGAACCCTGGCTCTGATACAAGACACTGGCATACAAAACAGTATTTGGGTTCATATCGAATGAACCGCCGAGATAGCCTGTCTGCCGGTTGTGTATCTGGTAACTGTTTCCTAAGAAACTTTCAACAGGCTGTGTAAGATGATAATAGGAGTAGCCCGCATAAATTGTACCGTGGTCATATACTCTGCCGGAATACATAATTCCGCCGTTATAATCAGGATAAGCAATGTCCGCATTATTAAAGTGTTCCAGGTTGGGATAAGCAAGTGTACCTGAAGCTTTATTAAACATGTCTTCAAAAGTCAGTTTTGCGAAATCAAGGGTTTTTTGAACAATACTCGCCTGCATCCCCAATGAAATATGCTGCAGCCGGTCCCGCCCGAAAGCTTTATGATAAGCTAATGAAAGCCCTGCGGTAGTATTTGTCAGGCCACCAGTGCCTGATTTATCATACAGCCCAATAATACCGATACCCATCGCATCGCCTTCAGGCAATTTACCTCTCAGCATTGCCATATCATAAGAAACAGTTCCGGTAATATAAGGATTGGAAGATACGGATGACCACTGAGTCCTATAGTTGGCAGCAAACCGCAAGTCTTCAGTTACAAGGCCTGTCATGGCTGGATTGAGCGTAAGCGGTGATGTGAAATATTGCGTAAAATGTACATCCTGTGCGATTGCAGCCCCCGCCAATATCATTGCAACGCCAACTCCTAGTACTGATTTCTTCATCATTTTTTCTTTAAAAAATATCCAACAAAAAATTTCTGACAGCAAATTAATCCATTTATTCCTTCTATACAAGACATTAGTAAATAATATTTTGGTTGGGTTAATAATTTCTTTTTTTAAAGATAATGAATAATATGAATACCAATAATCTTATGCAACAATATTGATATATAAATAAGAGGTAAGTATAGTAAAAATCCGACTTGCAACTTGCTTGAATGCAAACCAGACTGAATAAGAAAAAATGAAACTTCTATGATTCAGGCGCCAACTGAATAATCATGATAAAATGATTATGGTCATAAAATAAAAGGATACTCCGGTTATTTTGTTGCTTTTAATTACATTTGTTTCATCTTAATTACATTTGCAGCATTGAAAATATGAAAATATGAAAAAAATAACCGTTTTATTTTTTAGCCTGGTACTGACATTTTTCATTTGTGCCAATTCTATGGCCCAGGAAAAAGCAGTAACAAAGATTGCTTTCGTGAAGCATAATAAAGAAATTATAAATTTCACACTGACTTCTTCAAAACCATTTATTTTTGGTGGAAACAGGTATATGTTATATATCGGTGATAAAGATTTTACCCGGTATGAACAATCGAAAAATAATGGTAAAGGCACCCTTACCTTTTTTATTCCGGCAGAAGATTTTAATGCTTTAAAGGAAGGTGCAAGTATTTATTTGAGTTATGGCCGGGTAACAAACGGAGGTACACAAGACCTGGAAGAAGTATCTAAACAAAGCCGCAGATGCTGGTCATTAGGTAAGTTCAGCAATAAATTATTGACCAAATAAATTAAGTAACAAAAGAATAGTATAATGAAAAACAGGAAAATTATTTTACCAGGATTTTTATGGACCTTATTGCTTCTTAGTTCCGGCAATTTCTGCGCCATCGCTCAAACTACACCCGATCCCGGGCTTATGGGGACGCATACCGTTATTAAGGCTGAATATAACCTGGGGGATACAGTTTATTTGCCACCACCTGCGGCTAATTTCATATTTACTCCTACCGCATCAGTTCCAAGCCAAAAAATGGAAGTTCGTGGGTCGGTACATTACCCTTCCGATCTGAGTTCTGGCCCATTTCCTGTACTAGTGTTGCTTCACGGAAGGCATGAAACATGTTATGATTCTGTTTCTTTGGCATCCAGTTCTTCCTGGCCTTGTACTGGCCGCAACAAATCAATTGTGAGCTATGAGGGTTACGATTACGCAGCCCGAACTATGGCCAGTCACGGGTATATTGTTATCTCTATTTCATCAAATGCCATTAATGCTGCAGATTACCTCCTGTCAGATTATGGACAGAATGCACGTGCTGTATTGGTGCAACATCATTTAGATCTTTGGAATATCTGGAATACAACAGGTGCGGCGCCTTTTGGTACCACATTCACCGGGGCGCTGAATTTGCAGAACGTTGGTACTATGGGTCATTCCCGGGGTGGAGAAGGGGTTATTTTAAATGCGGAATACAACAAAACACTCGGAAGCCCTTATGGCATCAAAGCTATTCTTACGCTTGCCCCTGTGGATTTTTTGAGGCATGTGGTGAATGATATTCCTTTATTGGATATTGCTCCATATTGCGATGGTGACGTTAATGACCTTCAAGGGCTTCACTATTATGATGACGCGAGATATAAAGTACCGACAGATGAAAAGCCTAAACATACTATACTCCTGATGGGCGCTAATCATAATTTCTTTAACACTATATGGTCTCCTAACCCATATGTCGGTGGTGGTTCAGATGATTGGGGCGATTATGGATGGCCCAATTCAGATCCTCAGTGCGGTATCAGCAAGGCTTCACGTTTTGATACTGTAAAGGAGAGAAATGCATATAATACTTATGCAGCTGCTTTCTATCGTTTATACCTGGGACATGAGACACAATTCGCTCCTATTCTTGAAGCAAAAGATATTATTCCCCCGGCATCTTCTACATTGGATACTACCAATGTTTTTGTATCGTATCATCCTGGCAGGTCAGACAGGATAGATGTGAACAGAACAGATAGCTTAGCCCGATACACTTCAAATACTTTATCTGGAACAGTAACAGAAAGCGGGCTTGTTTCATCCCAGATTTGCGGTGGTGGGCTTGGGATGCCGGATTGTGCTGTAAGTCCAAATCCTGCACAGGAACCGCATAATGGGTCTGCCGGAGTTATCGGATTGGCTCAAATGGGTTTGCAATGGAATGCATCTACTAACTATTACCAGAATGATGTGCCGTTGGCCAATCAAAACTTTTCCTCTTTTCAGTTCCTATTGTTCAGGGCGGCAGTTGATTTTAAATTATATACTTCTGGCCCCAACCTGGATTATACAGTACAATTAATTGATTCAGCGGGTAATACCGGCAGCCAGCTGGTTAGTACTCATACACATGCAATGTTTCATCAACCAGGATCTGTAAGTTCGGATTTGCCTAAGCAGGTTATGAATACCATTAATTTACCATTGAGCGGCTTTGCGGGTGTAAACCTTGCAAAAATAAGGCATATCAAATTCCTGTTCAATAAGTCTGCCGCGGGCGCCATATTAATCAGCGACCTCGCCGTTACAAACCCGGTATGCGGCAATTTTTCAATTGGTTATAAAGACAGTATTGGTAAATTAAATAAGATTTTTTTCACGAATCAATCAACAGCATCTGCTACTGATACAATATCCTATTACTGGAAATTCGGAAATCCGGCATCTGGCGTAAATGATACATCCACATTGCTAAACCCTACGCATTCCTATACTCTTGGAGGTACTTATACCGCCTGCCTGGCAGTAACGGTGAAACGGAAAGCAGGATCTGCAGTTCTTTCATGTACTGATACTTTCTGTACCACCTTTACCCTCGCCAAGGTGGGCATAGATGAATTGAATGAAAGCCAGATAACTATTATTCCTAACCCGGCAAAGGATTATTTGCAGGTAGATGGCGCGGAAAAAACGGATGTGCTCCGGTTAATAAATCTTTATGGCCAGGTAGTTTTTACGGCTACTTTAACTGAACCTGTTGTTCATTTACCCCAGGCACTTGCAACAGGGGTTTATTATGCGATAGTAACTACGAATAAGGGCAATGTTTATAAGAAGATATTGATTAGTCATTAGTAGATAGTAGATAGTAGATAGTAGATAGTAGATAGTCGTTAGTAAATAGTAGATAGTCGTTAGTAAATAGTAGATAGTAGATAGTAAAAAAGGAATCGGGATTTCTCCTGATTCCTTTTTTTATGCTTTTTTATAGCCCCTTTCCCTTGCTCACAAACGGATTGCCTTTTATGTAAAACCGGTAAGGCCTTAATGCATCATCCATTGCATAAGCAACTCCAACCCGGGTTGCAGCAATAATGTCCTTATTGCCTATCTTAACTCCCCTGTCTTCTATATATATTTCCGGCCCCTGCAGGGATAAACCTGTATGAATAGTATTAATGCCCAAAGACATACTCATAGCGCCCGGACCGGCTGTAAGAGATGGCTGCACTTTTATTTTATCTCTCCGTTCCAGCATGGACTCAATTCCTTCCAGCGGTTCTATAGCCCTTATTAATATAGCATGGGGGATGTCCTGCACATTAGTCACTACATTAAACAGATGATGAATACCATAACACAAATACACATAAGCCGCTCCGCCATGCATATACATAACCTCAGTACGCGGGGTGCGCCTGTTGCCATAAGCATGTGAAGCCCTGTCAGTAACGCCCGCATAAGCTTCTGTTTCTACAATCATACCAGCAGTATATATCCCGTTAAATTTTGTAACCAATACTTTCCCCAGCAATTCTCTTGCTATTTTTACAACATCTTTTCTTTCATAAAATGATACAGGCAACTTCATAGTCAAATGTAATTTGTATTTTGGAACCTTATTGCCTGCTTTTGAAAGGCAGGTCCATTGTATTGACAATTCAAAATTAATAAATCATGGCTGCTACAGGCAAACTTTACCTGGTACCTTTACCCATTGCGGATGGCGTTTTACAATCGTTATCACCAGAAATAGCTCAGTATACCGGGCAAATCACACATTATTTTGTAGAAAATCTTCGCACTGCACGCAGATTTCTGCGCTCATTGCACCCAACAATGGTCATAGACACCCTACAATTTTCGGAAATAGATAAGCACACCGGCGCAGATACCAAACTATTCCGTACATGGCTGAAAGAGGGACATGATATAGGCTTAATGAGTGAAGCAGGTTGCCCCGGCATTGCAGATCCCGGCGCAGACCTTGTAGCTATTGCCCATAATATGGATGCCAGGGTAATACCTCTTGTTGGCCCTAATTCGCTCATACTCTCGCTCATGGCTTCGGGCC
This sequence comes from uncultured Bacteroidota bacterium, assembly GCA_903887005.1. Taxonomy (GTDB): domain Bacteria; phylum Bacteroidota; class Bacteroidia; order Chitinophagales; family Chitinophagaceae; genus Nemorincola. The sequence continues at coordinate 12,587 of CAISOH010000447.1, forward strand.
TCAACGGGCAAAGTTTTTGCTTTGCAGGATACCTGCCTGTAAAAGATCCGATGCGCTCCCAGCGTATAAAAGAACTGGAAGCGCTATCCATAAAAGAAAAACAAACACAACTATTTATTGAAACTCCTTACCGCAATGACCATTTGCTTGCCGACCTGCTCAAACATTGCCTGCCCGGAACAAGAATAGGCATTGCTCAAAACATAACAGCCCCGGATGCCTTTATTAAAACAAAAACCGCAACGGAATGGAAGAAGGAGATACCACAATTGGGGAAAACGCCTGCTGTTTTTTTGATGCTGGGATAAAGACCTCTCACGGCCTCTCCAATGGAGAGGTGAGGTCGAATGAGCACAATTTATGCGACTATTACTCTATGACAGATCAGTAGTTTTCAATTTTCATCTGACATTTCTACCCTTCCATTTATACCCGCCAACAAAACCCAGGAAGCCGGCAAGAATAATGTATAAAATATGCAGCGGTTGCAGAAAAGCGAAATATCTTAATACCCATGTACTACTAAAAAACCTTGCGACTGGCAGCAGGAACACATACTCCACAATGATCTTTATCACTACCATCGCGCCTGCCGTATAAAACATTTCCGGGTAAAAAATCCCACCAATAAGCAGCAAAAGAAACGAGAGGTTGAAAAAATAAACAAGCAGCAAAACAACAGTTAGCTTCGGGTCATTGTACTTACCTGATTTGGAGGCCCAGCGGATACGTTGCTGCAAAAAACTCCTCCAGTCGCGCTGCGGAGTGGTGGATACTACCGCATTTACCGACTTCAGATAAGATATTCTCCCCGGGGAAAAACTGTTCATTTTCATTATCAGTAAATAATCATCGCCTGATGCAAGATGCTCTATACCTTCATATCCTCCTACCCGTATGAATGCATCTTTACTGAATGCAAGATTAGCTCCATTGCACATGTTCCCTAACTTCAGATTAAGCGCGGCAGCGGTAATACCCTGCATACTCATAAAATCTATCAGCTGGAACATTTGCAATACACTATGATCAGATGAATAAATCACAGGAGCAACGATCATTACAGGGTTATCCCGTTCATAAATTGCAGCTATATGTAATAGCCATGAATCAGGTGCAGTGCAGTCTGCATCTGTAGTAACGATCAGTGTACCATTACTGTTGGCTATGCCTGCGGCAATTGCGGCTTTTTTGTAAGCATTTATTTTTTTACCAGCCGCTAAATGATCAGCAAGACTGATGCAACGCACATTTTTATCAGCATATTTTTTTACCACTTCTGCCGTTCCATCTTCTGAATGGTCATCCACAACAATGATCTCAAAAAGATCAGCCGGATATTTCTGTGCTAAAACAGATTCGATACATCCGCCAATGTTTCTACATTCATTACGCGCTGGTATTATGATAGAAATAAAAGTGGCGGTCTGATATTCCGTCTTAGCAGAAAAAACTATGGAGGAGGAGGGCATTACAAAATCTTTTTGCCGTTTCCATCCCTCGCTGTAAGCAATCATCAGCGTTACATAAGCTAAAGTGAGCAACAAACAAATGACAATAGCAAGCATAATAATAATCAGAATCTTTCTGCTATTTGCTGTGCAGTTTCGTTATCAAATACACGGTGGCCTTTTTCCAGGATAAACAATTGCACTGTATCAAGCCCGGATTTAAATTTCTCTGCCATTGACGGCGGTATTATCTTATCGTAAAAGCCCATAAATATAGATATAGGTATAGCATATCGCCTTATTGCCATTCTTAATTTTACCGGGCCTGGCATAATATCACTCATTCCAATCCACACATGAAGCAAAAACTTCCGGCTCTTTTCCGTTTGCAAAAAGTGCATTGCGAATTTATGCCTGGAGGCATTTACCAGCCTCATTTTCTTCAGCAAGTTCATTAACCTGAAATAAGGCATAGGTCTATCGAGCAGATTCCTGAATATCTTTTTGCCAAAATAATTGTGCGTGAAAAAGTAGTAGTATGAATTTTGTGTCAGCCCGTCAGATGCAATCAAGACCACTTTATCAATGCTTGCAGGTAAACACGCAATAATAGTAAGGCATACCCTGCCACCCATACTATACCCTAACAGCGACACCTTACTGACATTATAAGTTATCTTCAGCGATTCAACCAGGGCCATAAGCTCCTGTTTTGTAAGCTGAGTATCTTCAGACCATTTGCTTTTGCCATGATGCGGCAGGTCGAATGAAAGTATTGTGTATTCTTCACTCAAATACTGCTGCAATGGGTTAAACATTTCCGCATCATCCTCATAACCATGAAATGCCAGTAACAACCGCTTACCGTTACCCCACTCTAAATAATGGAGTTTTTCCTTGCCTGCCTGAATATATCGCGACTCATTGTTCATTTATTACCTTTCCTTTGTACTTTTGAAGCATAAAGGTCTGAAATTCCGGCAAACAAGTACAATGAATATGATCAACCGGCACTTTTTACCATGTTGTGGTCTCTGAAAACTGTTAATCTTTATTTCCTTCAATGTGCCGCACCAATACTCTCTTTGCAACAGGCAATAAAGTTTCATTGAATGGCACGCTTAACGGAAATTCCACCCTATATACTGCCGGATTTGGCAATGCCCTGTATGTGCGGATAATATCAAGCTTTATCTGTTCATAAGTATTGGCGAGGTTTTTCATACGGCTTTCTATATAATCCATTTTTATACCCTTATACCGCGCGCTTTTATGCTCAAAAATGGTGATGTTGTAATTATATATCCTAACCTCGGAAAATTCACCGTATCTAAAAAAAACATAGCCTTCGTTTTTATACAAAGGAATGATACCAACCGGCTCTATTAGCAGTTTCTTTTCTACAAAATCATATATCTCAGCACCCTCGCTTATTGTCCCTTTCATTTCATCAAGCGAATATTGGGTGATGTGTTCCAGTTCCTGCATCAGGTCATTATCAGCAAGCATACGCTCATACACAATTTCCAGTTTTTGCATATTCAGCATATCCATTTTTTTTGGAAACTGATCCTGCAGAAACCTTTTATTATTCCGGAACGCCAGAAGATTATTGTAATGAAAAACAATATCAGAAAGCTGCGGGTATAGTTTTGTTTCGTTAAAACATTGCTTTACTTCACTCAAATAGGCAAGCAGTCGGTATTTCTGAAGTTCAAAATCTATGTATCCTTCCATGAACCATGTTTCACTCAACGTCATAGCTGTATATCTTTGTTCCAAGATAATACTGCAAAATCAGTGCCGGAAAAAATGGCTGTTATTTTTATTAACAATTGTTAATAAACTTACTTATAAACACGGTATTAAATAACCACATTTCATTACAGCACTTTTCCACCCTGGCTGGATTAATTATTTACTTATAGCCAAACCTACCGGTCGGAAATTAATTATACTTTGCGGTTCAGTTGACGACGCAGGACATCAACTCACAAAATACCTTTGCGTGAAACACTTATTATCGCTGACACAGTATAATTATATCCCACCATATACCAGCAGGCTCTCATGGCTTGCAGTATGCAGATCCCGCCATATCCTGTTGATCTCAGATCCTTTGTCAGTGGATGATATTCCGCAAAATGGATAGAGTGCATCAACACATTCCCTGGCTCTTTTAGTTAAATCCTGGGAAGCGGCGCTTACCTTATATAAAATAGTATCTTTTATTTGCTGCTGGTTAACGCATGACTGCCAGGTTAATTCTACTGCATAAAAAAGTTTTACACGGGCATCATTCAGTTTTTGAATGTACTTATCAAAAGTATCATCCACCAGGTTATCATTTATCAATGCTACCCCATTACTGTTTTTCATTTGGGTCAGCAATTCCCTGCAAACATCAATAAAATGAAATGCCATGCCCGAAATATTTACAGACATAGCGGCTTCTGATAACTGCTGTAAAGGATACTGGTATAAACGCGCGCCTGATTTTGCATTATCACCGCTTATTTTAAACGCCCTCGCTGATGGAACTTTCAGGTTTTTAACTTCAATATCATTACAGGATGTTCCTGCCAGGCCCATTGCGTTCCATGTTGGTAAAACAGTGGCCTCGTTATTTAAAAACAGGAAAGCCAATACCTGCGTTTTATTATCCTCATCTTTTACCGGCGTTCCATTTTGGGTTATTACGCAATTGGCAATAAAAGCAGTAGCTTCATGAGTCCCGCTTACTAAAGACCATTTCCCGTTTACAGTGTAGCCGCTTTTTGTTTTTTCCGCAGTTCCTGTTGCTTCACCACTTCCGGCAATGCATGCTTTATCACCGCTAAATATTTCTTTAGCAATGTCGGCATTTAAAAACCCGGCTGACCAGCCTGCGATCGCGCACCTTGTCACTGTCCAGCCGGTGCTGCCATCTGCACAAGCCAGCGCCTCCAGAATTAGTAAAGCATCAGGAAGTGGTAACTGCAATCCACCAAGGGAGGATGGCGCAAGTATTTTGAACCAATTCTGCTCATTTATAATGTTTATTTGCGCTTTTGTAAGCTTTCCGTCTTTTTCTGCACGTGCGGCAGAATCCCGTATAACATCAATGTGTTTTTGCTTGAGAACCGATACCGGTTGTATTGTATTATTCATGTCTGTAAAGGTAATTTAGCTTTTCCAATTAATGAAATAAAAAAATGTAAAAATTATACTAACGAAAATAAATTACTTATTATCAATAACAATATACAGCAATCTATTATGCAACTATTCTGATTTCATTTTCAATAAGAATGTTTTACAAAACATTTTATTACATTAACAAATCAAAAATATTAAATTTTTAAACAATACTATTGTAACATCATTTTTATAGTACATAAATATTATGCCATGTTTAATTCTACTTTAACAGGTTAAAAATAATAAGAAAAATCGGATAAAAAGCTTGGTTGTTTCGTTTGATTGTTTTATATTTGTTATTCATAAAACAATATAAATCATACGATAAAACATAG
>CAISOH010000448.1 GCA_903887005.1 uncultured Bacteroidota bacterium
ATGGCCCACCCGGGATCAAAAATATATGGCGAGGAATGAAACAATTACATGCAATGATGACCGCCTTTGAGATACACCAGCTAAACTTATCCACATTTTAGTTTTGGGTAATGCTAAGTTGAAAAAAGGAGGGGAGTGTGTTACGTACATCACAAAGTTTCCTGTCATTTTCAAAGAACTTGTGCGCAGCAAATTGTTTACTTACAATGACGTCTTTCCAATTTATTGATTATAAGTTTATTGTTAATATACCAAATATATATCCTTTGCGAATTGTGGCACCCGCTCCGAGGTGCGTCCGATGGGTTTTGGGTGGGCTATAAACGTGTAACCCCTCTGGGGTTATGACATGAAATCTGTCTTGAGCTTACATTTCGAGTGTGCAACGTCATTCACATTTTATTCCCGATGAGTCGGGATGGGTTACAATGACGTCTTTCCAATTTATTGATTATAAGCTTATTGTTAATATAACAAATATATATCCTTTGCGAATTGTGGCACCCGCTACGGTGTGCGTCCGATGGGTTTTGGATGGGCTATAAACGTGTAACCCCTCTGGGGTTATGACATGAAATCTGTCTTGAGCTTATATTTCGAGTGTGCAACGTCATTCACATTTTATTCCCGATGAGCCGGGATGGGTACTCACTATGACAGTACTTATCGGACAAGTACAATAGAAATCCTGACATTGAATGGTGCCAACGCCACTGAAGCGAAATAGCAGCAATAGCCTTGGACACAAAATAAATTAGATTCTTCACTACTGAGCCAATGAACAAACCCACTGCATGCGGCCAGAATAACCACCATTATAATCATTCTCTATACCCCTATTTTTATAGTACAATCTTTTTCAGAGAATAATAAATAATCGTACTTTTGCACCCTGCTTTAAATTTAATATATTATATTTTGATGTTGCGGCAAGAGCCTGTTGTGGGAAAATGGCATTTAGTGGCGCTTGGTCGCGCGCGGGACTACAATCAATTGCTGAAGCCCAACCTCAGCGGTATGGTGGTGTTCAGCAGTGTGATAGGTTACCTGATGGCCCCCGGTATTCATTTCGCATGGGCTGACATGGCTGTGTGGCGCCAGATCATTACTCTTTTTATAGGGGGGATGCTGGTAACAGGCGGCGCTAATACCATAAACCAGATATTGGAGCGCGAAAGTGATTCCCTCATGAAGCGCACCCGGCTCCGCCCCATGCCCGACGGGCGTATGCACCATTATGAGGCATGGGTATTCGCGGCTGTTACCGGAATCAGCGGGGCATTGTTGCTCGGTTATTTCTTCAATCCGCAGGCAGGTGCGCTTAGTTTCCTCTCCTTATTATTATACGCCTTCGCCTATACGCCCATGAAGAAGATACACCCGGTTGCGGTGCTTATAGGGGCTATTCCGGGCGCATTGCCGCCACTCATAGGCTGGGTAGCGGCTACAGGCGGTTTTGGCATTGGCGGCTGGATATTATTTACATTGCAGTTTTTCTGGCAGTTCCCGCACTTCTGGGCTATTGCGTGGGTGGCTTTCGACGATTACAACAGGGCTGGCATACGTATGTTGCCAACGCGGGAGAAGGAAACGCGGTTTACGGGGATACAGTGCATGTTGTATAGCCTTGTGCTGATACCTATGGCAACAGTGCCGCGTGCTATCGGACTTACAGGAGCTGTCGGGATGTGGATATGCTTCCTGTGTGGTTTTATGTATTTTGCAGCGTCTGTGGCTTTTTATATAAAGAACGATTATAAATCGGCACGCAGGGTGATGTTTGCATCATTTATTTATTTGCCGACAATATTGCTGGCGCTGGTGATTGATAAAGTTTAATTAATTGCTCAATGGCTTAATTAGTGTGACAATGCGGCAATGTGATTTAAATGGCTGAATTGCGCAATGGCTGAATGGCTTAATGAATGTGAAAATGTGAAAATTCGGTGATGTGAAATTGTATAATTGAATTAATGGGGTTTATGGGAACAGATAATATTTCTCCGGCACAAGGGCCCGCTATTTCAGCGGGAGGGGCCGGGGGTTTGGAAAGAAAGAGGATACATCCGCAAAAGTTTATGCTGTGGGTGGCTATGGGCAGTATGAGCATGGCTTTTGCCGGGCTTACGAGCGGGTATGTGGTGCGGGAGGCGCAGGGTAACTGGCGTTATTTTAATCTGCCGCATGTTTTTGGCTGGTCCACCGCGGTAATCATGATAAGCAGCATTACCATGTTCTTTGGCGTAAGGGCTTTTAAAAGCAGGGAAATGCCTAAGTTCCGGTTACTGATAACAGCTACTCTGATGCTGGGATTGCTGTTTGGGGTATTGCAGTATGCCGGATTTTACCAGTTATATCATCAGTTGCAGCAAATAAGAATAAACGGGCAGGTGCTGAATGAAACTGCTACCGTGCGGGTAGATGGAAACCCAAGCGAGTCTTTCCTGTTTATTATCTCAGGATTGCATCTTGCCCATCTTTTAAGTGGAATTATTGCATTATTATTTGTATTTTTCCGTGCTTTTAGAACAAGCGTTAAAACCTACAATGCTACAGGATTAGAGATTGTAGCGGGTTATTGGCACTTTGTGGATATATTGTGGTTATATTTATTTATATTCTTTTTAGTAAATCAATAAAAAAAATTTGAAATTCGCACAGATTTTTCCTGAACGCCTTCGGGAACACACTCTCTAAAATTGACTATGTCGCAAACTACAGTAGTAACAGCAGCAAAAGGCCCAAGCTTGTGGGCGGGAGGTAGGTCTCCCTACAATGTAAGTTATGGAAAAATGATGACCTGGTTTTTCCTTTTGTCGGACGCCCTTACTTTCGGCGCATTCCTGATCTCTTATGGCACCACGCGCTTTTTCAGCGCCGTATGGCCGGATGCCAATGAGGTGTTCAAGTCTTTCCCTTTTATGGGAGAACATAACCTGCCATTGCTGTTTGTGAGTCTGATGACATTTATCCTTATCATGAGTTCGGTGACAATGGTGCTTGCGGTACATGCCGGACACTACGGAGATAAAAAGAATGTAGCTAAATGGCTGCTCTGGACAATCATCGGCGGTATCTGCTTCCTTAGCTGCCAGGCATGGGAATGGACGCACCTGCATGGCGAGTGCGGCGGGCTTTGGGGTGCATTTACCGATGTGAATACACCGGTAAGTGAATTCAGGCACTTCTTCGGCCATAAATCACTGGCGTTTGTTGATGCCCAGCCACTTGTTGCAATGCAATCAACACACAACTTCTTTAATTACTTCTTTACTATTACCGGTTTCCATGGCGGTCACGTTACTTCGGGTGTTATTTTCAACATTCTGATACTGGTAAATACGGTTAATGGCGTTTATGAGCGCAGGGGACATTATGAAATGGTGGAAAAAATAGGTCTTTACTGGCACTTTGTGGACCTCGTTTGGGTGTTCGTATTCACTTGCTTTTACTTATTGTAATTCAAAATTCAAAAGTAAAAATTCAAAAAGAGAAGATTAAACTAAAACATTCACGATAAAAAATATTAAAATGTCATCACATCATAATCAGGATAACATACAGCACTTATACGAAGGAGACCAGTCTAAGCTCTACTCCGGTGTTATGCAGCATCATACCGACATTACCTCTGAAGAAAGCAAATCACAGGTGAAAAGGATCTGGAAGATATTCTGGATACTGCTGGTAATCACCGTAATTGAGGTGATTATGGGTATGTTCTTCAGCCACAATATGCCAAAAGCCCTTGTAAATTTCTTCTTCCTTGCGCTTACTATTTTAAAGGCCGGTTATATTGTTGCCGTATTCATGCACCTGGGTGATGAATTCAAGGGCTTCATAGTTACCGTGCTGATCCCGCTTTTTTTGTTTGTATGGTTCATTATTGCATTCCTTGCAGATGGTGGTTTCTGGCTGAGCATGAATGCCAGTTCACCAGCCCGTCAGACATTAGAACATATTGCCAAATAAAATGAGTAGTAAAAGGTCAAATAAAAAGTTTTTTTTAGGAATAGCGGTAGCGGTTTTGCTACCGCTATCTTTTTATTTAGTTACCAATGAGCTATCTAAGAATAAAGTAAAAATGCCTGGTTATTACCATATGGAAAGCATAGACTCGCAACAGTCTGGCGGAAATATGAAAATTGATACCCTTTACCATCGCATAAGCAATCTGATACTTACAAATCAGTTTGGTCAGAAAATATCTTTAGACAGCGACCTGAAAGGAAAGATATTGGTCATAGATTTCTTTTTTACCACCTGTGCAAGTATCTGCCCTAAACTGACAGGCAATATGAAATTATTGCAGAAAAGTTTTAGGAAAGACCCTAAGAAGGAAGCTTCGCTCGATACGGTCGTACAGTTTATTTCAATTACTGTAACTCCGGAACGGGACTCTTTCCAGGCATTACGTAAGTATGCCGACCATTATGGCGTGAACCATGATAACTGGAGCTTTCTGACCGGGGATAAGAAAACAATCTATGATTTTGCCCGGAATGAATTAAACGTATCAACCGGGCCAGGAGATGGCGGAGCGGATGATTTTATTCACACGGACAGATTTGTACTGATAGATAAAGACCGGTTTATTCGCGGCTATTATAAAGGGACAAGCGATAGTGAAGCAAGGAAGTGCGCCGATGATATAGTGCTGCTGACCATGGAATGGAAACACGTTAAATAATGGCGTAATGGCTCAATGGCGTAATGGCTCAATTAATGTGGTAATGTGATAATTGGTAATGGCGTAATGGCTCAATGGCGTAATGGCTCAATTAATGTAGTAATGTGGCAATGTGATAATTGGTAATGACTTAATGGCTCAATTAATGTGGTAATGTGGAAATGTGATAATGTGGAAATGTGAAAATTGGGCAATGTAAAAAATAGGAAATGGTACTGCTTTTTGACTTTTGAATTTTGACTTTTGAATTATTTATGTTGACACCGGTATTGAATAAGAATGACAAACAGGCTAAACTGCTGATATGGGTAGTATCTTTTGTGGTTTTTGGCGCTGTAGTTTTTTTAACCAATTTCAAGCCTTTGACCGGTCTGGACCTTGGTTTTAATATCCACCTGCTTGCTTTATTCAATGCCATTATTAACGGTACGGTTTCCATTCTGCTTATTATGGCACTGATGGCAGTAAAAAACAAAAACTTACTGCTGCATAAAAGACTGATGCTGGCTGCAATTATACTCTCCTCTTTGTTCCTGGTATCTTACATAGGGCACCACCTGCTTGCAACTGAAACAAAGTATGGTGGTGTGCATGACGCCAAATTCTTCATTTACCTCTTTATTCTTATTACCCATATTTTTCTCGCAACTGTTATTCTGCCTTTCATCCTGTTTACCGCGTACAGGGCATTGACCGGTGAATATGAAAAGCATAAAAAACTGGCAAAATATACATGGCCATTATGGCTGTATGTAAGCATTACCGGGGTATTGGTGTATTGGCTGATAAGCCCTTATTATATGCCGCAAATATAGTTCGCAGTGCAATATTATATATAGACTAATCGTATTAATAATTGTATATTGAAAAGCATATCCTATCTTTATATACTGCACATTAATAGCATATGTAAAATAATTCTTTTGTTTTTTGGAATTCATGTTGTAACTTTAATTCATGAAGAAATTCATATTGATCGCGTTTTTATTAATTATTAGGGCTGCGGCATGGGGACAAGGTTGTTCGGTATGCACAAGTGTTGCGGCTGGCCTTGATGATAAAAGCGCTAAGGGGCTTAATGGGGGTATTGTTTATCTGGCATTTTTGCCGCTGGCCATTATGGGCACAGTAGGCTTTATATGGTGGAAGAACAGCAGAACACCTCATACTTAACCCTATCTGCGAGTTTCTGATATCAATGATCCAAACATTTTTATCAAATATTTTAGTCATGAAAAAGTATCTTCTTTCTGTCTTATTCCTTTCCGGGGCAATCGTATTCAATTCATCATGCGGGATGAATGTACTTAGAGGAAAAGGCGCACAGGGAACCATTAATCCAAATGTATCTTCTTTTAATGCGGTTGACATAAATCTTCCATTAAAAGCGGATATTACTGTGAAGGAAGGTTCGCAGCCCGGTATTCAGATAAAAGGCTTTGAAAATGTCATTGCACACATAAAAACAAAAATAGAAAATAACACTTTGCGGATATATTCCGACCTGGATGAGATGTGGAGTATAGATTGTGATGGAATTGGTGTACAGATAACCATGCCGGCGATAAAAGCAGTTTCTTTATCTGGCGCGCCCGATGCTGAAATACATGGTAATATTACCGGAAAAGAATTCAAACTCGATATTTCAGGAGCAGGCAAAGTGGGTATTGACAATATAAATGTGGAAAATTTTTCTTCCGAGGTTTCAGGAGCCGGTAGTATTGATGTGAAAGGCGGCGCTGTGAAAAATGCAACTTATGAGGTCAGCGGAGCAGGAAAAATAAATGCATTTCCGCTACAGACTACCGAAACATCTGCGTCCATATCAGGAGCAGGGAAAGGTGAATTCAATGCTTCTCAAAAACTCTCTGCAAGTGTCAGTGGCGCAGGAATTATTAAGTATAAAGGCCATCCGGCCCTGACCCAGGATGTTTCAGGTGCCGGTAGTATCGCTGAAGCTAATTAGTCTATTCATCAGGCACGAATTTTGTGGTATTTTCTGTAAAACGATACCCCTATGATGAGAAAATACCCATTGAGGATTCTTTTACTGGCAATTTTTTTGGTCGCCCGGACTCTCGCGTCCTCCCAAACAAAAGACCCACTTGAACTTAATCTTTGGTATAACGAGGAAAAAACCGCCAAAATCCGGATTTTTAAAGGTGATGATGACCGGTTTTATGGTAAAATTGTCTGGCTGAAAATCCCTGAAGTGGGAGGAAAGCCTAAACTTGACCTGCATAATCCGGATAAGGCAAAACGAAACGATCCGATATACGGCTTACTTCTGTTGAGAGGATTTAAAAAAGATAGAGCATATGAGTACGGAGACGGTACTATATATGACCCTAAAAATGGCAAGACCTACAGTTGCAAAATAACCCACAGAGACGGCAAACTGGATGTAAGAGGTTTTGTTGGTTTCTCACTCTTTGGGCGGACTACGACATGGACGAAGGCAGATTAACCGGCAAAGCCGTAAAGGAAGGGAATGAATTAGGCACTAATTTATCTCAGGAAAAGTATAGCCGGTATGTTATGCTAATATTAATAATTCAGAAACCGGGAAAGGGTAATTACATATGTCAGTAACGCTTTTTATATTTACGCTATGGCTTCTGTAATAAAAAGGATAAATGAATACAATCTGAGCATTCCCGCGCCATTGCTGGAGATGAAATTGAATGCAATGAAAGAAAGCCCCTTTCGTTTTTACAGAGGTACCTGCCATTTATTCGCCGGAGATTTTATAAAAAGGTACAAGTATAAGACCAAAATAAAAAGCTGGATATGCGGCGACCTGCATTTTGAGAATTTTGGTTCGTATAAAGGGGAGAACAGGCTGGTGTATTTCGATCTGAATGATTTTGATGAATCTATACTTGCCTTCCCTGAGATAGAGCTGACACGGTTTCTTACAAGTATAACGATAGCCGCAGGCCAGATGAAAGTTGCGACAATAGGGTTGCATAAAACGCTGCATGATATAATGGCGGCATACACAACAACGCTGCAAAAAGGGAAGGCGCTGATGCTGGAGGCTGAAGTGGCGCATGGTGTGTTTAAAAAATATTTTGAACGCCTTAATACTTTCGACCGGGAATCATTTATCGCAAAACGCACTTTCAAACATAAAGGCGCCCTGCTGCTAAAGCCGGACAATATACATCTGATGGCCCTCGATGACAGCAGGAAGGCTAAGGTATATGAAGGATTAAGCCCTTTGCTGGAAGTCAGCAGGTTCCGGCATTTTGTATTTGAGGATGCTGCATTCCGGATAGCCGGAACAGGAAGCCTTGGGCTGGAGCGGTATTGCGTTTTGTGCTACAGCAAGAAGAGAGGAAAACACTACCTCATAGATGTGAAAGAAGCCAGGGAATCATGTTATAGCGGTTTAGTGAAAATAAAACAGCCGCGATTTAAAAATGAAGCCGAAAGGATAAACAATGTGGGTTACCTGATGCAATTCAATTCGCCTGCATTTTTGTCAACAGTTTATATAGATGATAAATGGTACGTAGTAAAGGAATTACAGCTCATGGAAGACAGGATGTCGCTGGAAGGTTTTGGCACAGATTTCAGGTTGCTAAGCGAGGTAGCGATAGAGATGGCAGTGCTGATGGCCTATGCGCAGATACGCAGCAGCGGCCACCTGGGTGCATCATCGGCTGACGACCTGAGACGCTTCGCTGATAAGAAACAATGGCAAAAGGACATAATAGAGGTGAGCGGGGAATTGGCAAGAAAGAACAATAAGTACTACCGGGAATTCATGAAGGTGGAATAATGGCTCCATGGCTTAATGGCTCAATGACTCAATTGGTTAAAAGGTTAATTGGTTAAAGAGTTAAAAAGTTAAATAAGTTGGTTATGATGGTAGATGTCCCACACTTTTTTCCAGTGTGGAACATCTATGAACAAAGCACTAATCTACACCATGCATAGCCAGCTCATTCAATTCTTCCTGATCTGCGAAATCAAAGCCTGATTTCCTCCCTGCTTTGTTTGAATAATTCATTGCTATACGTTACCCACTTTTTGGTTTTGACTTTTAACTTTTGACTTTGAAATCTATTTATACTGCTTCCACCAGCAAGACGGGCCGATTTTAAAAGACAATCCACCATTTATCAGCCCTTTATACCCTATGCCTGCTTCTATAAACCCACCTAACCGGCCACCTATGCGGACTCCTATGGGAGCGTATTGGAATTTTAACCCGTCATTGCTTGTGGCAGTTGTATATCCGGGAGCATAAAGTGTAGGGTTGGTGATTGTTGTATTAGTAGTAAAAGCAGGGCCAACTCCAAGCAAAGTGTACACTTCTAAATATTTTCTGAAAAAATAAACATAATAAGCCTCAAGAGCTATAGTAGTAACACCTTTTTTGTAGGTGCTTGTTATAAATGAAGGGCTAAAAGGGTCTGTATATTGGCCACGTTCATTTGTAGTTCCACCCGCGAAACCAAATGCAAGACAACTGTACAAAAAATACCGGACAGTGATAAAAGCATTACCCGGATTATAAGTCCGGGTTTTATTATTATCCTGTACCCCGATGTTCATTTGATCACTTGTAATAGTGCCGTAACTTAATGCTAATTCAAGCTGGCCTTTGTTGGACGGGCATTGGCTGCTTCCTGCAAAAGGGATTGCTATGAGCATCATTAAAATAAACAGACTTTTCACAGAATGTAAAATAGTAAATTAACAGGATAATGAAGTAAAAGACAGTAATCAGGCACAGTTTTTATAAAATTATGTAAAAAAATATTTTATGAAAAACAAATCAACTGCTTTATATATTTTATTGATGTCCGGGGTATTATCAATAAGCGCCTGCAATGATGAGCAGAACAATAAAGCCCAAAATGTGGCGGACAACATTTCTGTTAAAATAGACACAGCCGTTGCGGATGTAAAACAAGGCATTAGCAATGTGGCCTCTAAAGTGGGAATTGCGTTGGCCGGCAATCCCGATTCAAACTTTGTAGTAAAAGCAGGCATTGATAACAATAAGGAGCTCAGGCTATTACAGTCCGGAATGGACAATGGGAGCAGTAAAGAGCTAAGGGACCACGCGAAAATGATGATTGCAGACCACAAAAAACTTGGAGATGGTTTAAAGGAGTATGCCGCTAAAAAAGGATACATTCTTATTGATGGCGATCATGGCAAGGCAGATGAAGAACTGGCTACTTTGAACAGAAAAACCAAAGGGGATAAATGGGATAAAGAGTGGGTTGATGCACTTACCTCGGGCCACAAAGATGCAATAGAACTTTTTGAAAATAATAAAGACAAAGTAAAAGACCCGGAACTCAAATCAATGATCATAGGTACATTACCAACAATCCGCTCCCATTATGATATGATGAAGGGAATGCAGGATAAAATGGGGAAATAAATCCCGTTAGCCAACAAGGTATTCAAACAGCCATCAACTTCGATTATTGGAGTTGATGGCATTTTTATGTTCAAAAAAACTGGTATTGTGTATTTTTTAGTATGTTTATGAGAACTTAGGTTATGGAAATAATTGAACCAATCAGAAATTCATTTTACCAGGATAGACCTGTAATGTATGCTACATTCTGGAAAAGGTTTGCGGCCCACAACATTGATTTGTTAATTGTAAATGTTCCAATGTATTATTTTGATCGGATCGTGCTTCACGATAACTTGTATTTCGCATTCTATTGGGGTATTGTGGTATCCTGGTTATACAGGGCCCTGCAGGAATCAGGTCATGATATGGCAACAATAGGTCAGAGGGCATTGCAAATAAAAGTTACCGATCTCCATTGCAAACAGATAACTTTCGCAAGAGCTACGGGCCGGCATTTTGGGAAATGGATTTCTTCAATTATTTTGTTTATTGGGTATTTTGAAATGCTGTGGGATGATAAAAGCCAGACTTTGCATGATAAGATGGCGGGTACATTAGTTATTTCAGCGTAAAATTATTGGGAATTTCCTTCTTATTCTGCTTTATGAAAAAAACACCGGCAATCAAGGATATTGATATTACGAAGGAATTGACCTTTGAACCATTATCAAAAAATAACTGGAGCAAGTTTGTGCAGCTGTTTGGAGAACGCGGCGCCTGCGGCAACTGCTGGTGTATGTATTTCAGGCTTAAGAAAGAAGATTTTATAGAGGGAAAGCAAAATGAAGGTAATAAGGAAGGCATGAAAGAGCTTGTCTGGGAACAAAAACCAACCGGCATACTTGGTTTTTATGAAGGGCAGGCAATAGCATGGTGTGCTTTCGCACCGAGGGAGGATTATTTAAAACTGGAAAACTCAAGAGTGCATAAGCGTATAGATAAGGAGCCTGTATGGTCTATAACCTGTTTTTTTATTGATAAGCATTTCAGGCGGATGGGTGTATCTGTAGCTATGCTGAAAGGTGTTATAGAAATCGCGCGTAAGCAAAAGATAAAGATTATAGAAGCCTACCCCACAATTCCCACAAAAGATGCATTGCCGGACTCCTTTGCATGGATAGGGCTTTACAAATCATTTGAAAGGGCAGGGTTCAAAATCGTTGACAGGACATCAAAGAACCGGCCAATGGTGCGGTTTAATTGCTCAATGGCTTAATTGCTCAATGGCTTAATTAATGTGACAATGAGGGGTAATGTGGCAATGTGAAAATAATGGCCTAATGGCTCAAATTAGGTGATGAGCATACAAAAATACGATAACCTTTTCCCATGGGAAATGGTTATCGTATTTTTACTTACTTCCGTTAGACCTGAAGTGTATTATTGAATTGCTATTTTCCTGGTTACCGTTTCGTCTCCGGAATTCAGGTGGACCAGGTACAATCCTTTTGGAAAGGAAGTTGTATTGATCTTTATGTTTTGTACGCCCTTATTATATTTATCTGAAATTACCGCCATTTCCCT
This sequence comes from uncultured Bacteroidota bacterium, assembly GCA_903887005.1. Taxonomy (GTDB): domain Bacteria; phylum Bacteroidota; class Bacteroidia; order Chitinophagales; family Chitinophagaceae; genus Nemorincola. Next base: position 11,604 of record CAISOH010000448.1, read on the forward strand.
GCCCAGCATATCCGCTATAGAAACGCTGACCTTTTTTTCTGTTGGAAGATTGAATCTGACATTCAGTTCATTTTGAAGAGGATTCGGATAGAGTTGTAACGAATTACCAATTTGATCAATTCCTGGCACCCCTGCATTGGATATCTGCTGTGAAGCATAAGATACCACTTTATAGTAATAACCAAGGGCAAGGCCTGTGCCTACGGCAGTATTTATGGTCATTAATGCGCTGTGATAATTTGGCATATACCAGTTATAAGATTCAAATATAAACGTAGCAATACCATGGCCAAAAAGGTCTGCGCTGTCAACAAATATTTGTGAAGTGTGTATTCTTAAAACATTCAGATAGGTAAGTCCACCAGGTAATTTTAAAGTACCCCATCCATCAACGGTATCATATACAACCCCTGAACCATGAAAGGTATTTCCGTTTATGGTTATATACCCTGCATAAGTATCAGAATCGGTGTTACTGTAGTTAACAGGGTAATGCAGTTGGTCAATTGGGTCTGTATAAACAGCATTTTGTGACATGGACTGATAATAGCCCGTATTTGATAACTTAGATGAACTTTCATTAGCGTAAGTAGTCATAGAGGCTCCGGACGTGCCGGCTGTAGGCGTAATTACAGCGATATTGCTGTTTGCAGAAAAAGCAGCAATAAGCGAACCGGGCGAAGTAGAAGAAACGGGCACCGCTTTTCCTGTGTCAACCAGTGTAGTGATAAGCCCGCTGCTGCCGCCATAGTTCCATGTGACATTAGGGCCCGGAAGACCTGCTGAAACACCTGTGGTGTCGCAAACATGATTAACGAAACCATCATTAAACTGGGGATTAAAATTTGCAGCGGTAAGAGTAGGGGCCTGCGCAAATGATACCATGGAACAGGACGCAAAAAATAAAAAGAATAAAATTTTCTTATACATAGAATAAAATTTTCAGTTAAACAAATAAAGCAGCAAGAATAATGCCAGATTATTTTTCAGGAATACTAATTTCAGAATTCCCGGATAAATTTATTATAAAAATCAATAATTACCATTAGCATAAGGGTTATTCTCTCTCCGGAAATCTCCTCTTTTCCATGCCTCAAAGAATTGTCCCCAGGCAATTGGATTAAAAATGTTCATGGGTTGCTGCTGTCCGTAATAAACGGCTTCCCTAGCCTGTTGCTGCATCAGCCTCGATTGCGATTCGTGGCCATCGCGGGGCAAAGTGTATGCAAGCGCCCGCATGATATATCCATCCGTATTCCGGCGTGCAAGTTCGTACCGGTCACTAGGAATGCGCCAGTGGGTGAATGCAAAATCAAAACCCTCTTTTGTTGGCAATGGGCGGATGATGGTTTCAGGCAAATAAAAAGTATCCTGTACCATAAGTTGTATTAACGAAAAATGTTCCCCTTTCAGATCTCTAGGTATAGCAAATTCTTTTGGCCGGAACCCAAGGCAGGTAAATTGAAGCGTATCGCCCTTATAACATACAATAGAGAATACTCCCGTATATTCTGATTCAACACCCCGGTTTTTATTTTTTACAATTATAGTTACGTCCGGAACAGCACGGAGGCTATCTGCGGTCATGGTTACCCCGTTTATTTGTATGATATTGTCATAGACGCTTTGTGCGCTCATATTATATCCTGCAAACAAACTACTAATAGAAATTACCCATGGCAAAAATCTCAGCCTCATATTACAAAGTTAAACTCTTTTTTACATTTGGGAATTTATGGCCGGACAATCTGCCCATTAAAAATTCCAATAAACAAAGTAAGCTTGTTTAATGTACTTTTGCCATCTTGGATTACATACTTTAACAAAGGTTTATATGATAACAAAAGAAGCAGTGATAGATGCATTGAGCCAGGTTCAGGAACCTGATCTCGGTAAAGACCTTGTAACCCTGAACATGATTAAGGACATTGCCATAGATGGTAAAAATGTTTCTTTCACGGTAGTACTGACCACTCCTGCATGTCCGCTGAAGGATATGATAGAAAAGGCGTGCATTAATGCAGTCCGCCTGCTGGTGGATAAGGAAGCGGTTGTAAAAGTGAACCTCACCTCGAATGTCAATAGCAACAGAAAAGATAACAATCTGATACTTCCGGGGGTTAAAAATATTATCCTTGTAGCATCCGGAAAAGGCGGGGTAGGCAAATCAACTGTAGCCGTGAACCTGGCCATTGGCCTTGCACAGGAAGGCGCTAAAGTGGGGTTGCTGGATGCTGATATTTACGGGCCTTCCATACCTATCATGCTTGGGATGAGAGATGAACGCCCTAAAATGACGGATGTAAACGGTAAAGGGATGATAGTGCCGATAGAGCGATATGGAATTAAAGCGATGTCAATTGGGTTACTGATTGATGAAAAGCAAGCGGTAGTATGGCGTGGTCCAATGGCCAGTTCCGCTTTAAAGCAATTCATATCGGATGTATATTGGCAGGAACTGGATTACCTCGTTATAGACATGCCACCCGGCACGGGAGATATTCATCTTACCATTGTACAAACGGTACCTGTTACAGGCGCAGTAATAGTGTCCACCCCGCAGGCGGTAGCCGCCGCTGACGCACGTAAAGCCATAATGATGCTCAAACAGGAACAAATCAATGTGCCAATACTCGGAATTGTTGAAAATATGGCTTATTTTACGCCGCAGGAACTGCCGGAAAATAAATATTACATTTTCGGGCAGGGCGGTGCAAAGAAAATGGCAGAGCAATTTGACCTGCCGTTTTTGGGCGAAATACCCATTGTTCAGAGCATCCGGGAAGGAGGCGACAAGGGAATACCTGCGGTAGTGGACGATGAACCGGTGGCAAAGAATGCATTCATTACGCTGGCCAAAAAAGTGGCGCAGAATATTGCAATGCGCAATGCTAATTTGGCGCCGACGAAAGTTGTGGAAATGATGAATTAATGTACATTACAACTAAAAAATATACCTTATGAAATGTATTTTGTCCTCTGTATTAATGCTGTGTTTCTTTATGCCTGTGACGGCACAGAGAAAATACAATAACTCAGGCAATGCCCCTTTGCAATTATATATGACACAGGTAGGAGGAGGAAATTTCGACCTTGGCAGCGATGACGAAGCTACGGACAGAAAGCCTGCCCATACCGTAACGGTAAAGGATTTCTCTATAGGTACTTACGAAGTAACCCAGGAACAATGGAAACTGGTTATGGGTAATAACCCGTCTCTTTATATTTGCGAAGAGTGCCCGGTAACCAACATAAGCTTCGCAGACGTACAGTCCTTCATTGAAAAGCTCAACACTATGACCGGCAAGCACTACCGCCTGCCTACTGAAGCGGAATGGGAATATGCTGCACGCGGCGGCCAGAAGGAAAGGCTTATAAAGTCAACACCCAATGTGGCAAAAGGTGGAGTAAATGAATTACTTGTTCCCAATGATGGTATCAGGCGTGTGCCGGATAAAGAGCTTACCGGGAAGAAATACAGTGGCAAAAAGTTACCGCAGGATGTTGCATGGTATGCGCGCAACTCAAAGGATCATATTCATCCCACAGGCAGGAAAAAATCAAATGAACTCGGCATCTATGACATGAGCGGCAATGTGGAAGAATGGTGCGCTGATTTTTATGGGAAAGACTATGGCAGCAAACAGGCCGTAAGCAATCCGCAGGGCCCTGCAGGTGGCAATGCGCATGTGGTGCGCGGAGGCTCCTGGAGCAGCAGCCCTTCTGAAATCACTGTTACCCGCAGGGCAGCTTATGTTCCCAAAACTAAAAACAATTCATTAGGGTTCAGGGTTGCAATGGATAAGTAACAAGCTTCGATCACGAAAAAAGCGTCTCTGAGAGGGTTTTTCCGCATAAAAATGTATATTGAATTTAAAAGCCTGAAAGGCTTTACTTTAAATAGCTCCGGGTGCAACCCGGAGCTATTTTGCATTTACGTTCAACCCCATCGGGGCAATGTCATTGACTTAATGAATGAAGTTCCGATGGGCGTTGCCCATCGCTAACATATTTCGCCCTTTCAGGGCTTAACGGTTTTCTTTCATTTAACCGATGGGCGTTGCCCATCGCTATTCATATTTTGCCCTTTCAGGG
>CAISOH010000449.1 GCA_903887005.1 uncultured Bacteroidota bacterium
AAGATTGGCGCGACAATCAATACGGCAGATTATTCTAAAAGAGGCTGTGAAGTCTGGAAGAGCCGTATGATGCGAGAGTATCAAGTACGGTTCCGTGAGAGGCTTGGGGTGAAATTCCGCTTGCCTACTCGACTATGACATAAAATCTGCTGACATTCGAGTCAGTAACGTCATCCACATTTTATTCCCGATGAGTTTGGATGGGTACTCGGAGGCGCAGCGCATAATTTTTGATAACAGGTTGCTTATAAAAATCAAGATCGCAATGGTGGCAAATGAAAAAGTAACAATTTTACCGCTTTGGAAGTATAATGACATTGATTGGTAAATAAATAGTAAAAACCATTTAATCCCTTCAGAGATTTAGGATTAGAAATTGAGGGGAAGCCCCGCACAGGCGTTAACGAACATTCTTTTGTATCCATTTCTTTGCCTATCTGCTCTCCATGTAAATCTGTTACCCGATAAATTTGTGTCGCACTAACTTCAACAGATAAATATTTCTCAAGAACTTCATGCGTTTTCTCATAACAACTGGACTGACCAGCATAAATCATTAGCTCCTGCATCCGTGGGCTAATTTGAAATCTATTATTCCCCTTACTGAATGGATGATCGTTTGAAATACTAATCTCTCCGAATCTCGTAAGGTTTTTTTTTACGACTGTCCTTTGGCGGTGCTCCTATATTTGATTTTAATATTGACTTCCCTAACTCTATCCAAAGATCTTCAAAACCCTTTTCATAATCATACATGTTATCCAATTTATTAAGAGCCTTCAACTCATTATACCGGGCAGATACTTTTTGAAGTAGTTCTTCCTTTGTCATAATTTTATGTTTTGGTTACATAAAATTAACGAGTTTTATCTGCGACAACTTGAAATGCACCCAATCAAAAGTAGAAAGGTTAGTGCGGTGATGTTTTATGTACTTTTGTAAAAAGACAGCCATGAAAAAGTTTGTGTTTTTTTTAATTGTAGTTTTTGCAATCCCGGTATCAGGATGTAAAAAAGGTACAACTGCTACAAATTCCAGTGGTAGTTATAAAGGGGTAATTATTAAAAATACGTGCTGCCAGATCGTGATACAGACTATCGGGCCAAATTATTTAGGGCAGATGAACTGGAGAGATGGTTTTGATTCTACAGGGACTGTTTATAGCCATGTTTTTAAAGTATCCAATCCCTGCCAGTTCGGGAATCATATGCCTTACGATACTATCAACTTTAAGATCGTACCTATGCAGGTACAGAATTGCGCGTGCTGCATGGTGTTTACTAATACTCCGGATACTTCTTATGCGATTGAGGTTGTTAATTAAGTTGATAATTTACAGTTTACAATTTGCAGTATAAATGTAACTTTAGCGCTCTTAAAATGTTAGAATTTTTGCTTCTTACTTTTAACTTTTGAATTCATGAACTACTGGCTTGTAAAATCAGAACCTTTTAAATATAGTTGGGACCAACTGGTGAAAGACAAAAAAACCATTTGGGACGGTGTACGCAACTATGCAGCCCGCAATAATCTCCGGGCTATGGCCAAGGGCGACGAGGTATTGTTTTACCATAGCAATGAAGGCCTGGCAATAGTTGGAATAGCAGAGGTGGTGAAAGAAGCCTACCAGGACCCAACCACCGAAGATACCAACTGGGTAGTGGTGGAACTGAAGCCTGTAAAGGCAATCCCCAATCCGGTAACACTTGCCGACATCAAGCAGGATAAGTCTTTGGCTGAAATGCAATTGGTGAGGCTTGGCCGTTTATCTGTCAGCGCTGTGACTCCAGAGGAGTATAAAAAGGTGCTGAAAATGGGAGGGGTTTAATTCGATTGAATGCTACAATCCGATAAAATAATCCCAGATAAAGATGTTATTAATCCAATGCCATTGGGCGAAAATATATCATGTTGGTGGGCAAAAAAGAGGCGAAAATATAACAAAGGGTTGGTCATTTCAGGGATAGTTGCTTTTATTGCTTATGCTATAATAATAGAAATAAAGAGCAGCCTGGATACTCATAACACTGATCCTGAAAAATATGAAATAACAATATTGACAACCTTGTTTCAGGGAATCGGCTACCTGATAATGATTGGGATTGCTAACTTGTTTTATTTTCTTGGGCCTGCTTTTGATAAAATGTTCAATAAAGATAATTCTGAAAATTTCAGAAACAGATTATTTATAGCAGGTCTATGGTTTTCATGTCTTTTGCCATTTTCCATACCATTACTGGTTTTGATTTTTGTATAAAAAACACTTACAATTAGATTGTCAATTAACTGAATTCTGCTTCCATTCCTTTTGCAGTTCCTTCGATGTTTTGGTGCTGCCATCAGGGCTCCAGCCGGGTGGTTTGAAAAGGTATTTTAATTTGATTTTCAGTGATTTTGTTTTACGTAAGTCCTTGCCAATGGCTTTCCATTCATGGGTAACTATTTGAACCGGGTGATAAGGTTTTTCTAATGGTTTTGTAAGTCCGTAAACGGGAGGTTCTTCCGGCATTTCTTTTGTAAATGTCCCGAATATGCGGTCCCAGATAATGAATACCATGCCCATATTCCTGTCGAGGTAGGGTATGTTGCTGGCATGATGAACGCGGTGATGAGATGGGGTTACGAAGATATATTCTACCCACCGTGGCAGCTTTTTTATAGCCCGTGTATGCACCAGTATGCCATAGAGCTGGGTAATGGAAAACATGAACACAATATCCATTGGCCGGAAATTGAGCAATACCAGCGGAATGAAATATAAGTACTTATAAACCGGCATAAAGACAGATGATCTGAACCCCGTGGAAAGATTGTATTCAGGCGATGAATGATGCGTGACATGCACGGCCCAAAACAGCCGGCAACTATGGTCAACATAGTGCTCTGACCAAAAAAGAAAGTCTTCTCCAAACAATAATACTATCCAATAAACAAACGGATTCCAGTGGATAGGAAGATGGTAACGGTAAATAAAGTTTAACAGGGCAAACGCTATGAACAGCCGTAACACAAAATCTATCCCTGCGTTGAGCAGGTTCAGGTAAACGTTAACCAATGTTTCCTTCCAGCTATAGAAATTCTGGCGCCTGAAGTTGCTCAGCAGTATCTCCAGTGGAATGATAATAGCATAAACCGGAATGGAAAACAGCAGCAATACCTGTTTCTGAAACTCGTCCATTTTAAATTCAAAATTCAAAAGCCAAAATTCAAAAGCCAAATGATGTTATACTTGCCGGATCTCCACATTTCCTTAATTTCACATTTTCACATTAATTGAGCCATTGAGCTATTAAGCCATTGAGCAATTAAATTGTCATTATATCCTTCTCTTTCTCTTTACAATGCTGGTCAACCAGTGCTATAAACTTGTCCGTAACCTTTTGTATTTCATCTTCGGCATCCTTGGCGATGTCTTCGCTGAGTCCGTCTTTCTGCATTTTTTTTATTTCTTCAATCCCTTCACGCCTGATACTGCGCACGGCCACTTTCGCATGTTCACCTTCGCCAAATGAGCGTTTTGCAAACTCTTTACGGCGTTCTTCAGTAAGCGGCGGCAGAAACAAGCGTATTAAATTACCATCATTCTGGGGGTTCAATCCTATGTTGGCTGCCATTATCGCTTTTTCAATTGGCGCAATCATTTTCTTCTCCCATGGTTGAATAGAAATAGTCCGCGCATCCGGTATTGATACATTGGCTACCTGGTTGAGCGGTGTTTGAGCGCCATAATAGTCCACATAAATGCCATCGACTATTTGGGGAGTAGCTTTGCCGGCGCGTATTTTACTTAGTTCTGATTCAAGATGCGCGATAGCTTTTTTCATCTGCGCAGACACATCTTCAGTGATCATGTCTAATTCCTCATTCATAACAATTGTATTTTTTGGGACAGGCAAATGTAATTAAAATGTAAACGCCTGCCCCTAAAAGGAAAACCAAAAATTTTATCCTTGTTGAGAACTATTTTTTTAACATTGATTTTGATAATATGTAGATCTCCATTTGGGGTTTTTAGTATATTTTTGCATAAATACTTTTTTACAATGGAAACAATGATCAGCGCTCCGATAAAACTTACCTCTAACGCAATAGCTGAAGTAAGGAAACTGATGAGCGCGCCAGATTTTGACCATAGCCTTCATTTACGCATCGGAGTAAAGGGTGGAGGATGTTCCGGCCTTAGCTATCTGCTGGGGTTCGATAAACAGGAAGCTGATGATCAAACATTTGAAATTGAAGGCATTCCGGTAGTGATGAAAAATGCTCATGGCATTTACCTTATGGGTATGGAGGTTGACTATTCTGATGGCCTTAATGCACGTGGTTTTGTATTTAATAATCCCAATGCCACTACTTCCTGCGGATGCGGTAGTTCTTTCGGGGTTTAATTAAAAGCTAAAGGGTAATAATAGAGGCCGGAAGAGGAAAGAATCTGTGATTGTAATGGTAACTGACATTATCTGAAACCGGGTTTTGAATTTTGAAATTTTACTTTTGAATTTAAATAATGGAATTTAGGCCTTTTACATTAGAAGATGCCGTCGAGGTGCAGGATGATTTTGAAGATTTAAAAGATACTGAATTTAAAACAGGTACATCCATTGTTTATACTGTTCATGATGTTATCATAAGTCCTTTTAATGAGGATGATAAGTTAAAGTTTATTGACCGTTACTCCCAAACAAAAGATTGCAGGGAATCATTAAATGGATACTCTGGCAGTGAATATGACGTATTGCTTGTGGTTTATGATGTGGAAGATGAAACAAAATATACCTATACCAGCATCAGAACATTTGCAGCTACAAAAGGCATTAAATACAACTTCCCTGTAATTGCCGATTAGTGAAATTTTCAATTAATCTACTTCAACTCTTAGCAGTTCGGCAAGGACATCATGATTTAGCATTAAGCACCCGGGGTCGTTATTTATCCCGTCCACCATTTTCTTTAATGTCGTTACCCGCTCGTCAAATAATACCTTTCTTATTATTCCTGATACTTCCCAATTGACCTTTTTTTTAATTTCAAGGCTGAAATTATCATAATGTACTGCGGATGATTCATCAATTTCAAGTATGATAGTTGTCATAATATTGTTAATGATTAACAATATTATGACAAATCTTTGATAAAAGAAAAAAATTAACATTTGCTGTTAATAAATATGTATATATAATTAACTGTCAATAATAATTATAAAATAATTATCCATTAAACCATTTATTTCTCTTTATTTCTTTTCCCTGTCTCAATAATATTGCATGATATACGGACGGCACATCGTTGGCCCATTTCCTGATAATGAGCAAAATAAAGATGATCTCAAGGCGGGTGACGATACCAAGGTAATAGCAGAGGTCAAAAGTCCAGTCGGTATTCCCGGTAGCAATAGTTTGAATAATGGTTGCACAAATGGTGAGCGTCCATATTTTAGAGAGTATGGCATGAGTGGCAACTTCCCTCCTGAACTTAATAAAACAGAGCAGATAAGCAAAACCTTCCAGTGCAAGCACAATGGTAAGTTGCGCGGTATGGTTTTGATAAAATGCAGGGGATATGATGCAGGTAGCGATGAGTATCATTATCCAGAATACCTGATCAATACCGGAATCCAGCCTTCTGAGTTTTTCAGTAGATATTCCCATCCTGCGGGCAATAATTCCATCGAAAATATCAGTAAGCAACCCTATAGCTATCAGGAAAATAATAATAGCCCTGCAGTGGACCGGCCGTAACACCGCCAATAATATAATAATGAAGCCGATCAACACACGGGAGTAAATCAGGCAGACAGGAATTTTTTTCATTTTTTAATGTTGATATACGCAACCATCAAATATAGTGTTGAATATTTATTTTTTTATAGGATTTTTGGGCTATAGGTAAAAGCATGGATATTCTTAATTCCGAATACCAAATTATCAATTAAGGGAAAATGACAAAATAAAGTGCTTCAATTTGACTGTTCTTTTACTTTGTGAATAATTATTTTCATTTGCCTCAGTGAGGGCTTCGCCGTTCCATTTCTGCTTCGTTGCAAAATGCCTTAAATGGCATGCTATCCGCTGATTTTGCGCCTCGCATAACATGCCTTCACTGAAAAAGCTATGGCAGTTGATAAAAGAAAAATAACTGTCCAACTGAGTGGATTTTATTTTGTCAACGTTCCTAACAAATTCCCAATTCGGGAGTAAAAAATCCAAAATATTATTCTTACATTGCACTCTATATAAATAACCAATAAAACTATAGAATATGTATTTTAATGGTACGAAATGCTGTGCGCTGATATTTTGTTGTTTCCTTTCGCTATCATTAGTAGCAAAAGATGTGAAAACAATGAATGCCAAAGGCCTGCAGAAACCATTGTGTTTTGTGGAAAATAAGGGGCAGGTAACGGACCAGGAGAATAACCCGCGCAAAGACATAAATTATAAACTCTCCACACCCGGCATGAGCCTTTATATAGGCAAAGGGCAACTGCATTATCAATTCAGGAAAGTGGAAGGCAATACCTCTTCATTACCAAAAGTGTCCGGCTACCAAATGGATGTGACATTAATGGGGGCTAATCCTAAAGCCAAAGTTATTGCAGCGGAACAACAGGGGTATTATGAAAATTATTTCCTTGCCCAAAATAAAGATGCGCTTACTGTTCATTCGTTCAATAAGATCATTTACAAAGATATTTACCCCGGTATTGACTGGGTGCTGTATGTAAAAAACAGCCAGGTAGAATACGATTTCATTGTCCGTCCCGGTGGCAATGTGGATGATATTAAGATTCAGTATGACGGAGCTACCGCATTGAGTATTACAAAAGACGGAGGCATTTCTGCTGAAACGCCAATGGGCATAATCAATGAGAAAAGTCCATACTCTTACGAAACAGAATCAGGCAAAGCAGTTGCCTCCAATTTTGTGTTACATAACAATATTATAAGTTTTAAAACAGGCGCTTACAACGGGTCAATTACTATTGACCCGTTTTTACTCTGGAGTACTTATTTCGGAGGTACAGCAGAAGATGTTGTTACTTCAGTAAAAGAGAATGCCTTTGGGGAAACCTATGCCGGAGGCTATACTGCCAGTAGCGGGTTGGGCACTGCGGGCGTTTATCAGCAGCCCTATGGAGGCGCTACTTATGAGGCATTCCTTACAAAATATGATCCCTTTGGTTCACTGATATTTACTACCTATTTAGGAAATACGGGAGCAGGAAAAATCACCAGGTGTACAGGTATTGCCATTGATAATACAGGCGCTAGTATTTATATAGCCGGTTATACAAATTCTGCCGGATTTGTTGCACCGAAAGTAGCCTATAATGCGTTGAATGATGGGTTTGTTGTAAGGATCAATAATACCGGTTCCGTACTTTCCTGGTCAACCTTTTTTGGAGGCACGAAAGACGATTACATTGACGCTATCGCCATTGATGCGGGTAATAACGTGTATATTACCGGTCAGACAGCAAGCAATACGGGTATTGCCGCAGGCGCTATAGCCCCTTACAACAATCTGCAGGGGTTAAATGATGCATTCGTCGCAAAAATTAACGGGCTTACGGGTGTCAAAGCATGGGGCACATACTATGGCGGCACTGCCCAGGAAGAAGGTTTTGGGATAGCTTTGGATGCATCCAATAATGTGTTCATCACCGGGCAAACAAATAGTATCATTAACATAGCTACAACAGGCGCCCATCAAACAAGTTTATTAGGCACCAATGACGCGTTTATCGCCAAATGGAACTCAACCGGTACGTCCTTGCTTTGGGGTACCTACTTTGGCGGCACACAGCAGGAGCAGGGCAATAGCCTGGTATGCAACCAGGCAACGGGTGAAATAGCTGTGATTGGCAACACTACCAGCCCCGACAATATTGCAGGCTTCAAGGCGTATCAATCCGTTTATGCCGGTGGCCCGCAGGATGCTTTTGTTACTTATCTTAATGGTGCCGGAAATTTATTATGGAGTACTTATTATGGCGGTTCCCAACCAGAATACGGACAAGGTATCTGCCTTGACAATAACAATAACATTGTTATTACCGGCGCCACTTTCAGTGCATCAGGTATTATATACCCAAGCGCCCACCAGCCAATAATTGGCGGCGATTATGACGCTTACCTCGCGAAATTTACTACTAAAGGACAAGTACTCTGGAGCACTTATTTTGGTGGTATCTATTATGAGTATGGAAACGCAGTAGCCTGCGATAATAATAACCAACTCACCTTAGGCGGATTTACAACCAGCACAGGCCTTTACGGAACAGGAGGTATTACAACAGCCGGGGCCGCTCAAACCCTGAATGCAGGTGGTACTTATGACGGGTTTGTTACAAAGTTCAGTATTGATACCTTCCTTCAGATCAGCAAGCCGTTCCTTGATACAACCGTATGCGCCGGCGGAACTTTTTTTGTAAGTTATACTTCCAATTTTGATTTTCAGCCTGACAACATATTCACAGTTGAATTATCCGATATTACAGGCAGTTTTGCGGCACCTGTATTTATCGGATCGGCTCCGTCTATACCATTTACTACATCAGGTACTATTTCCTGTGTCATTCCTTCCGGGACAACCATTGGCAAAGGTTACCGCATACGCATTGTTGCCACCGACCCCGGATATACCTCTCCTGATAATTTTTATGATATAGAAGTAAAAAGCAGTATTCCTGCAGCTACACCTTCAGGTACCACTCCGGTATGTATTGCTAATTACATCACATTAGATGTTACAGCTCCTTACTTACTTACTGGTTTCAGCTGGACAGGTCCTGCCGGTTCGGGTTTAAGCGGATTAGGTTTTACATCTGCGTTGCAGAATCCTACAAACGGAGGATTTTTTGGTTCAGGTATTACTAAAGCGGATTCCGGTATTTATACGGTTGTCACCAGCCATAATGGTTGCCCAGACCAAACGTCAACAATTAATATTGTGGTAAACGACTTTACACTTCCTGTTCCTACACTTTCTTCCAGTCCTTACGGCTGTGTAGGGAGTGGCATATCCTTATTTGCAAATCCTGATACGACCCTCCCGGGCATTACTTATTCCTGGACGGGAACGGAAGGTTTTATTTCTACCCTTCAAAATCCGGTTACACCAAAAGTAACATTGCCAGGTACCCACATTTATTCTTTAGCAGACCATTATGGCGGTTGTTCATTCTCTAATACGATAGTTGTCAATGTTAACGATACTACACACGTATCCGTAAGTATTACCGCACTGCCCGGAGATACCATATGCAGGGGCACCATGGTAAACTTTAAGGCAATACCGGTCAATGGAGGCGTTTCAACGCATTATCAATGGATGAGTGGAGTTGGTATTCCAATTTCAGGCGCTGTTTCCGATGTTTTTTCATCATCAAGCCTGTTAGACGGTGAAACTATTTTCTGCACGATGAACAGCAGCATTCTCTGCCCATCGCCAATAAGTGCTCCAAGCAATGTCATAAAAATGAATGTGATAAGTAATCCGCCTGTTGTGAAAATCTTTTCCAGCGCCAATTATGTGAAATCCGGTGACAGCATTACGTTTACCTCAGCAATATATAATGGGGGTACTGCGCCACTTTATCAATGGTTGCTAAATGGCAAGAATATACCCGGAGCTAACTCCAGCACTTATGTACTGCATAATGTAACAAAACCTTATACCATTAGCCTTCAGCTGACAAGCACTATGATGTGCGCAGTTCCTGATTTCGGAATAAGCGATCCGATTATTGTGGGAACAAATGTAGGTGTTGCAAATATTTCTTCTTCCCTTGAAAATATTGACCTGTTTCCGAATCCGAACACCGGAAGCTTTACAATAAGGGGAGATTATCAAAATAGCAATACCAAAAATGTTTCTATTGAGATATTAAACCTGGCAGGCCTGATTATTTACAAAGACAACACAACAGTTCAAAATAATGCAATAAATAAAACTGTTGACATTAAAAACATACCTGATGGTATTTACATTTTGCGCTTATCTGATGAAGGGCAAAGCAAAACTTTACACTTCTCTGTAAGTCGTTAAATTGGATATCTTTTTAAAATAATTAGCCCCGGTATCAGTATCGGGGCTAATTTTTTGTAAGGAAAAATATTTAAAACTTACCTAATCTTAAAAAGCAGGCTAAGGCTTAGTTCCAAGTCATGATTCTCTTCATTATTTTCTAAAGGTTCCTTAATAACATCAGTTATCCCTTTGTAGTATTCCAAAGCAACATTAATTGACGTTTTTTCAGTTAGGGTAATATCTATCCCTGCTCCGCCATCGAGTCCGAAATCAAATCTTTTGAACACTTCCGGGTTTCTGGCCATATACCTATCCTTATAATTGGTGCCGGGAGTACTATATTCAGATAATTTCAGGCCGAATGACGGGCCAAAGAAAATATCCGGCCTGAACCTGGCTGTATGTTCCCTGAAAAAATAATATGCCCGTAAAGGTACCCGCAGATAAACCGGTATAACAGTTTGTTGGGTCCCATAATAATTAATCCTGAAGCCTTCCGGGGAGGCGGCTAATTGCCCGCCAATTGCAATATGCCTGCCTGTAAAATCTATACAGCTGATGCCCACATAACCCGATGGTATAAACATAGCAGATCCTGTGCTTACCCAACTGTGACCAAATCCTGCAACAGGGCCTGATAAAAAATCCCGTTCATTTCTCAACTGCGCTACTGATTTGGTATTTATTAATAAGAAAATTCCGATTGCCAGTGTTATTGATTTTTTCATAAAAATATTTTAATCATCTCTCAACTCTCATACCTTACCTTAAAAATTTTATGCCTTTGCAGCATTTTCTATTTACTTCGATCTCTTTTTAACATTTGTTTTATTCCATTTTCATCTTTGCTGTGCACAGTAGTTTGTATCTCAAATACAGGAAATAGAAACAGCTCAGTATCCGTTTTTTTAGTTTAACGTTCCTACGCCTCCTAAATAGAGGGTTTATACTATAATATAATGGAGTAATTTTCAGATCGGATTTGTATCTATATTGTTATCATTTAATTAGGGTCTGCCACTGATAGCATCTCGATCAAACTGCGCTGTCCCTCGTCTCGTACTTTTCTTTTTGCTTCGCCAAAAAGAAAGTACCAAAAGAAAAAGGCGATTTTTGGCGAAATGCTCCGCACGCCAAAAAATAGCCCTACGCTGAACTTTGGGGGAAAGCTATTAAGGGGAAGTCCTTGTTGGCGGGGCAATGATTGAGCCAGAGAACGTTTCATAGGGGTGTGGGCTGTTACTAACTAATGAATAGTACTTATATTATAATTATTATTGTATTTAGTGCTGCCTGACTTAAACAGCCGACCCTAATTAATAGTTGTGTGGTTTGAGTACTTTTGCCTTTTAACTTTTCAAGATTGACTCCAGATAAACAAATCATGTTCCAAAACCGGCTGCAAAAAGTGTATAAGCACTTCAGCAAGCTGGCAAAGCGCCAGGAGGTGGCGTGTTTCCGTTTTTATGATCATGATTTGCCGGAATTCCCTTTTGCGATAGAATGGTATAATGGCGTGGTCCATGCGGCGGAGTATAAGCGCAGGCATGGCATGGAAGATGAAGAACATGAAGCATGGCTGCAAAGCTGCAAGGAGATATTGGCGGCCGTACTGGAAATTTTGCCGGAAAATATATTTATGAAGGTGCGGCAGCGTAAAGCGGGCAGGCAGGGACAATATGAAAAATTTGATGAGCAGAAAGTGGAACGGATAGTGCCGGAGGGCGGACTGAACTTTATTATTAACCTTACTGATTATTTAGATACCGGATTGTTTCTTGATCACCGTATCACCCGTAGCATGGTGCGAAATGAGGCGAAAGGATTGAATGTGCTCAATTTGTTTTGCTATACAGGCTCATTCAGTGTTTATGCTGCTGATGGGGGTGCAAGCAGCATAACCTCTGTTGATCTTTCCAAAACTTACCTCAACTGGGCGAAGCGCAATATGCAGTATAACAAGCTGTATAAGGACACGCAACACGACTTTATACATGGAGATGTGCTGGAATGGCTGGAGTATATGCCTGCAAATGCCTATGACCTGATTGTTTGCGATCCGCCTACATTTTCTAACAGCAAGCGTATGGAAGACAACTTCGATGTGCAGCGCGACCATGTATTCCTGCTTAAAAAATTACTGAAAGGCTGCACCGATGGCGGCAGGATATATTTCAGCAGCAACTACCGCGATTTTGTATTGGAGCGGGATAGTATTCCTGCGTTGACCGTAAAGGATATAACCGGTCCTACTACACCATTTGACTTCCAGGGGAAACTAAACAGGAAGTGTTACCTGATAGAAAAGTAACCGTTAAAATTTTGTATTTACAGATGTGCCACACTTTCAAAGTGTGGCACATCTGTAAATAACATCCGGTCTCTTTTATTCCACCACAATTCGTTTCACCACAGGCGAATTATTTTCATTGCTGAACTTAATCCTGATAAAGTAAACACCCTTACTCAGGCGGGAAGTATTGATCTCAAAATTTCCCCTGTTAATGTTGTTTACCTGTAGTATGCTCCTTCCTGTTGCGTCATAAATAATGATATCGCTTAGAGTCTGTGACGATTTCAGATAAACCATTTCGCCGGCAGGGTTAGGGAAAAGGTTTAATTCCGTATTAGTATTCACTTCATTTACAGAGGCGATGTTTTTGCAAACAAGGCTGTAAAGGAAAACCGTAACTAATGAGTCAACTGTATTAAATTTCAGAGGGTCGGAGCCCCATGGCACATGCCCATCGCCGGGGAAGACATGACTCATGTGATAAATGTGGTTTGAATCATATACTGGCTCTAATGAGCCAAGTCCGCATAACGTCACAGGCACAGATGCAGGTAAACCAAGATTAGGATGACCGCATGTATAAGGTACAACGGCGTCGGCATCACCCTGGGCGTTCACCGATGGTTTATCGCCCGGGCCGACAAATGATACTTTGTTCAATCCTCCGGCCAGGTCAATAATGGCCTTCGACTTAGTATTATAACCAGCATTACCGCTATTACCTTCAAACCCACCATTGGCATTCATTGCGGTAACTATATAGGAGGGGCATTCGCCGATGCTATCTAAATAGCCTACGTGCATGTACAAAACGGCTCCTGCGGAATTGCCGCCGATGAAAATATTATTTGTATCTATTTTGTAGATATTAGATGTTGCAGCATCTTTTACGAAATAACGAATCGCAGCTTTGCCATCGCTAATAGCTTTTATGACTTCATCAATAGCTAAAGTTGAATCGGTCAGCAAGCTAACAATATCTGTCAGCCTGTAATCTATAGAGGCGGTAACATAGCCACGTTTGGCAAAACGCAAACATAACGAGTCTATCGTAGCATCATTTTCACGGGTCCCGCCTATAAAACTTCCGCCATGAGCCAAAAGAATAAGTGGCCGTGCTGATAAGGTATCGCCGGTGGGCTGATAAATATCCATTTTAAGGCTGTAAGGAGTAGAATAGACAACGCTGTCCAGCGAAACTCCGGAAAAAATTTCAGTTGAATAGCGGCCCGCAAGGCATTGTGCATTTGTTTTTAAGGCAACTGCCATGAAAATGCCTAGCACTATAATGTAGATTTTTCTCATTGTGTGAATTTTTACTTTGAAAAATTTATACAATTTAACGCTTTATATGTATTTAAACTATTTTTCCGTCTTTTTTTTTGTCAATCGTGTATTATGAGTTGATTACATTGGTGTAAGCCATATTTTTATTTCTGAGGTCATGTCCTCCTTCCAGCACAGATTTGATATTGGCAAGATAAAATGCCCATCCGGTGGAACAACCTACATGATAATTTGCTTTGCCTTTATCGTCAGTCGGTATTTGCTCCTGTGTCAGGAGCAATTCCGTCACCTCAGCCCCCATTTTTTTTAGCTGGATAGTAACAACACCCGCGCCGCCAAAAACAAAACGGAACCTGTCGTAACCATTGGCATCCGTTACTACACCTTGCTCTTTAGAAGTATCAGGATGGCCATGCCACATCCATTCATAGGTATCGCCCCTTTGTATTTCGCTGTTACTGTCCCTTACAGAATTGCCTGGAATAGTAAATTCCGCCTTTCGCAAAAACCATTTTTCAAGATTAGCTCCTGTTGTCCATGCTTCATATACCTGCTTGATCCCTGTATTGATATAAATTTTTTGGGAGAACCTGCTCCAGTCAAATTGTGCCATATAACGCCTTGTATTTTGGAAATAAAAGTACGGTTTATCGGCGAGAAAACATTCAGTCTGGAAATAGTTTTACAGTTGGTATTTGGCAAACTGTAAACTGCCAACTGTCCTTAAAGTATCCCTAATTTACATCCCAGCAACCAATTGACTCCCGGCATAGGGCGGGAGCCAACTACTTCGTATTGCTGGTTCCAGATATTGTTACACTGGCCTGTAAATTGCAGTGAATGACGGCTTATGGACGTAATATACATCAGTTGTACATTGCCGGTCTGGTAAGGAGGAAGCCAGGCCGATTCGTCTGTAGTAATAAACCGGTAACCTGTATAGGTGTGGTTGTAGTTTACAGACAATTGCTTATAGCCTGCCCCGATGTTGGCCTGCCCGTTATAGCGTGGTGTATAAGGAATTTGTTTGCCTATGCTGCCATCATTATATATATAGCTGCTAACCGCAGTTGCCAATACATAAGCTGTATTCACGCCAAAGTGAAATTTCCAGTTACCTGTAGCGTAACTAATGTTGTTTTCCGTTTCCACGCCCCTGCTGTGCACTTCCGCAATATTATGTGGCGTCCAGATAGCGCCGCCCAGCCATATTATCCAGTCGTGTATATCCCGGTTATATACGGATAGGTCGTGGTAAAAAGTAAAATTGCCGGGCTTTATTTTTAAGGTATATCCTGCATCTTCATTCCAGCCCTGTTCGGGTTTCAGGCTGGTGTTGCCGCCGGGGAAATAATACAGTTCATTGAGTGTAGGTGTGCGGTATGTGCGTTGTAGGTTCCCTCTTGCCATTAGCCAATGTGTAATAGCAAAAGATGCATCGGCGCCCGGCAATAAAATACTATGCGTATTGATCCTTTCTCCACGA
This sequence comes from uncultured Bacteroidota bacterium, assembly GCA_903887005.1. GTDB lineage: Bacteria > Bacteroidota > Bacteroidia > Chitinophagales > Chitinophagaceae > Nemorincola. The sequence continues at coordinate 15,099 of CAISOH010000449.1, forward strand.
GCATTTACGGCAATATTTAACCTGCTATCGAATAGTTTGAGATCATAAGCTGTTGCGAGGGCTGTTTTATTTTGCCGCTGGGTGTCACTGGCTGCCGGAATACTATTCCATGCTATTTGCAGCGGCATAAACAGAAGCAACTGGCCATACTCATGAAATTGTTTTTTCCAGCCCAATTCCTGGTAATACTGGCAGGTTATGTTTTCAGACTTTATTTGCACGGCAGTATCCGCATAATTTACTCCGTCGCGGATAAACGACGTTTTTGCGTACCACGTATTTTTCTCCGTTTGCCGCTTCCAGTCTGCCAGTAACCTTAATGAGCCATCTGTTTGTTTTTTGCCGGAAGAGGCTTCAAATAGTGTTGGTGGTATCTGCCGGTCATACTGCTGGTACCATGCCGACAGGCTAACAACATTTTGATGATTGATTTTGTAAGCTGTATGCACCAGCCCCGCTGCGCTTTGCAAATGATCATTGGGCATATTTTTTTGCAAGCCGGCATTTGTATAGGAGAAGTTGTTTACCGCGGTTTGTGCAAAAACATTAGCTGACAAGTACCATCTTTTACCCGAAATACTTCCTTTCAGCCCGCCTGCATATTGGCTGAAACTGCCGATGCCGCCACTAACTGATAACGACTTTTTGCCTGAATCAAAAAAAGGTTTTTCATGCTCCAGTAATAGTGCGCCACCCACATTGCCACTTCCCCATAATGCCGCGGAGCCGCCATAAACTATATTCACATTGCTCATAAACAATACCGGCAATGTGGACACATCGGCAATCCCCAGCGCTGCATTTTGTATAGGTATTCCATTCCACAACACCATACTCTGCGCTGCCGAAGACCCCCTGAAATTTAGTGTCGCCAAACTATTGAACCCATATGATTTTACAAATACCGGCACCTGCTGTGTAAGCAGGTTGGCCATGTTTTGCATTTGGTATTGTTGCAGGGTAGTACTGTCTATTGTTTTTACTTTTTGCCCCGGAGAGAATTCATTGACCTTTACATCGGATGAGGGGTTATGTCTGGCATTAACTTTTACTTCTTTTAGAGTATCGGTTTTGTTTTGGGCATAAGAAGGCGCGGAAATGCAAAATGACGTTATCGCTGTAATAATGATAAAAAAAATATTGGTGTGATTAACCATTTTCGGTAGATCAGGCGGCCCTGGAATTTTTACTTCTTTCAATAAAAAGATCATGATATACCTGCACCCGCATCCAGTATTCGGCATCAATGTCTAATAGTTTTTCAAGCTTTAATGCAGTGGCTGCACTGACATTTCTTTTACCGTGCAGTAATTCACTTAAATGAGATGGTTTCATTTGTATCTGTGCTGCAAAAGCAGATTTTTTAATACCCCTCGCTTCAAGCTCCATCATCAGCACTTCGCCGGGATGAAGGGTTACATCCGTGAAATTTTTTTTGCCTTTTTTGTTTAAAACTATATAGGACATAAGTTTTGTTTACAGCATAAATGCTACATATAATTTTATAAATCTTCCAATGGTTCATCGAAATTTCCCCTTCTAAAAGTCCAGTTATCTTACTTTCAGTTTGCCTGCTTCTATTTCTTCTGATAGAAAAATAAAAATCACTTTTGTTTTATTACGTGCATGAGGTTGCCGCTTCAATGTGATTTGTCCATTCTCGCAATTTTCTTCTATTGTAATAAGCATTATCCTATTTCTTCAAAAGCTCTTTAGGAAAGCCATATTTATCTAAGAATGCTTTAGATTCCTTTCCTTTTTGGATTACAAAAGGATCATTAGTATATGATTTTACATCCTTGCTTATTTTAGCTTTGGGAGAATTGCCGTTGGATTGTTTCGCGGATTTTGACAACATGATATACTTCTTTAATTATTGTAAAGTTACAGCTTTTTTCTTTGTGCTAAAAATGCATCATAGTTAACGTTCTTCTTAAATATTTCCCATTTTCCGTCAACGAAACCAAATACTTGCATAAATGGCTCAATTTCAATCCAATTGCCGCTTATCCCCATCTGGTATAATCTTGTTCTCGAGGGGGTGCTGCCTTTGACATAAACTATGATGTCAGGAAATTGTTGGGTAAATTCTAAAACTGTAGCAGCTATTGTTGCTAAAATTTTCATAGTATCCTTATTGTCTGATACAGCTACGTCATTTAGTTTCCCGGTTTCTTCTATTAGGTCTCCAAATGCTAAATTAAAATAGGTTATTCCCTCAGAATTATAAGGACTAAAACTGACTATCTTTTTTATCTTTCCCTTCGGTCCATTGCTTTCAAATTCAAAATCAATTAAAGATTCGCTGACCGCAAATTCATATCTTTCAATATTCATGCTATTTGAAATGAGATTTCAAAAATAATATTGTTTGAAATAAAGTTGAACAATATTTCGCAATTCGTCACTCTCCAAAATAAAAATGCCCCGGTCCTACTCCTACATTAAAACTGCTCACTTGCACTCCATCCTGCCGGTATATACACACACTACCTTTTTGAACAAAGCCTTTTGGGTCGCCGGTATATATATAGCCAGTTACCGGGTCTATGCCTAATGCCCAAAAATACTGATATTGCTTTGCGGGCACAAAAGGCTGTGCTGGCAAAGCAACATCATTTATACTCATTCTGTAAATGCCATTATTGGCGATACCTCCGTAGTAATTTACTTCTATAAAATAGAGTGTATCTTTTGTGTTATTGAATACCGGTTTTAATGCATCAGCGTTTGCCGGAAACTGATAAGACATAAGTATTCCTCCGGTTGAGGGGTCTATACGCGTCCATGTTGCTGCTCTGCCCTTTGATTGATTGCCGGCCAATACCCACAACATTTGTTCTTTGTCTAATAAAACGGACTGCGGCGCGTATCCGGCTACCTTTATAGTTTGAGCTATTTTATCAGTTGCAATATCTACCTTGAAAATAGTATTACATGCCGTATCCCACGAACAAATGATTGCATAGTTATTATACAGGCACATTCCTTCGGGGTTTTGACAGGGAAGTTCGATTGTGCCTGTAATTGCATAAGTCTGTGGGTTTATGATATATACCTTATTGCTGTACAAGGTTGACACGTAGGCCTTCGTTGCGCTGACAGGCAAGATGTACCGGGGTTTAGATATACTGATTGTAGTTACAACTTTGAGGGTACCGGTATCTATCACAACTACCTTATCTGAATTATTGATACAAAGAAAAAACCTGCCACCTATCCGTATCATGCTTTGAAACACATCTCCAAGTGGCTGGTTATTTGCGTTCTTGTATAAGTCGCCATACACGCTGTCTTTAACGGGTTCATACAGGTATAGCGAAGCGTCTCCATTTCCAAAATTACCCTCGCAAACTACATATACATTCCGGTTACCTGCCGGTGCGTTATTGATTGCAGGCAGTGGCTTGTCTTTCACACAAGCCGCCAGCCAGCAGCATAATACTGCTATCACCGCTTTGTAATTTTTTCTACCCATTTGTTTCCGTTGGCATCGTGTAATACGAGATAATACATACCCGCAGGTAATTGCCCGACAACTATTTCATTTACGTGCTGTGACACCTTATATTGCTGTAGTTCCTTCCCGGTAATAGTAGTTAATACTGCGCACAGCCCTTCAGGAACAATACCATTAACAGCAACCATAAGCTTATCAGTTGCAGGATTAGGGTAAGTTTTTACTGTTATATTATCCGCAATAGTAACTACCCCGGTATGATTTACCTGGTGTATTGCTCCTACCGCGTCAAGGTCAAAGCCACCCGTTGCAAATTGGGTAGGGTAGGGGTCATTAATCACTCTTCCGTTAATATCGTGTGATGCATGATTGCCGGTAGAACCTATTACGTCCACAAGACGCACATGGGTAATATGGGTCACGTCAAGGCCCGGAGAGTCAGCGAGTTCCTGCAGGTCGAAAGGGGTGCCATAATTTGAAATGTATTTACCTGCGAGGTTATTGACTAAGTTGGCATACATATATACGCCGGATCCCGGAATTTGCGTATTAATTTCTGTGAGCGAATTTGCAGGAAAGCGCACATAGCGAATACCATCTGAACTGACTTCAACAAAGGCAAGTTCTAAAAATGCCTGAGAATCGTTGGCAGGATTTGGAAAGCCATTTTCAAACACTGCAAAGTCAGGCCCCGGCCCGTCATAGATAGGGAAAGCGAAAGTAAGTGTGGCGATGCCGCTGTCTCCGAGGCTGACTACATAGTGATCTGGTGCTCCTATAGCTAAGCTGCTGTCGCCTGAGGTGACAGCGCCTAATGCAGGAGAATCTATATTCAGATATCCCCTTGCCACATTACATTGTGTTGCCCAGCCGGTGAAAACAGTACTGGTAGCGCTGATAGCAGTGCTGCCGGGTACTCCTGCCTGCGGCGCGTATTGTGCAATGGATCTGGTAAAGAAGCAGGAAACTAAAAGAAATAAGAAACAGGTTCGCATAATTACTCTTTAATAAAGCGTGTGGTAACAGTATTATTATCACCGGATAATTTCAACATATAAACACCTACCGGCAAAGTTGATGTATTTATCTCATTATGCCCGTCTGGTACAACATTGTAATTATTAAGGATTCGGCCAGCTATATCCAGGATAGCTATTTGCCGCACACTGTTATCAGTTACATCCACATATAGCCTATTGGTGGCTGGATTGGGATAAATCTTTGCTGTTGGGGTGGTAGCATTACTTACAGATAAGCTGGAGGCTGGCAGTGGTTCATCGGTTGTAAAATTATCCATGCAGAAGTATGCAGGTGTGTTCATCCCAAACATTCCATTATCACTTGAGGTCAAGGATATCTGAATGCTGTCAACTGATCCTAATGGCAATAGGTCCACCCACTTCCATGTATTTAAAATAAAATTTTTGGTTGGGTCGGGGAATAGAAAATCTGCAAGATAAATACCAACACTGGCAGGCTGCAAAATTCCTCCGGAATATCCCTGCACGGTAAGCAGGAACCAGTCTCCATTAGAAAATTTCTTTGCGAAAGCGTCCCCATCTCTCATGCTGTTATATGCATAAGTACTGTTAGTAGCGTAAAATCCCTGAACCGGCTTGCCAATTGCTGTTCCGGTAAGGTTTAAACGGATGTTATTTGCATAAGTTACCGGGTCAATGCAATTAACTGCCAGGTAGTCTGTTGAGCCACCGTATCCTTGTGCTGTTTTTGCAGAATATTGATTTATAAAACCGCTGGTAACACTGTCCGTCATATTGGAATATGCGAATCCGCTGCTCCATAAACCGCCGTAAGAGGTGTCATAAATACAGGGAAAATGGGCGTGGCCGTCATTAAATCCTACATCGGTGCCCGAGGCTGTATAGTTGACATAGAATGTGTCTGCCTTTGCAAGGTGCAGCGTGTCGAAAGTGGCAATTGTCTGAGCCTTCAAGGCCATTGTACCGAGTACAAGAGCTGAAAATAACAATGTAAATGTGCGCATATAGAAATTGGTTGTTAAAAACAATTAATAACATGCAGCCAATGGGTGTAAAAAAATCAGATCAGATAAAAACAGGAATAGCCCGCCTTGATCTTACCTGTGCTTTTGGTCCCGAAAGCAGCGATAAGTTAATTACAAAGGCAGGTCTTCTGACTTACTCCACTTTTTGCGGCCTTCCCGTCCCTCATCAGGACAGTGGCATAGGAAGCAAAAGGCTTTTTACGGAGCTAACAGCATCGGGTAATGTCCTGGAATTTCACCGGGTTCCCTTTTAATCCCGACCTGGGGTCGGGAAACCATTGTTACGGCAAAAGTATAAAGTAATAATCGGAAAATGGAAATTTTCTTTTTTAATGCAGGTGTTTTTGAGGGAAAGCGCATGGAAATAGTTCTGTTATTTTATGGTCAGAAGCACTATCAATGCTTCTGAGTTTCTATAAATAAAATTGTTAGATCAGAACTCAGGCGCTTAATAAGCTTGATAATGCTCAATAGATAATTCCCCTTCAGGGGTCAGGGGTTTTCCATTCTCATTTTTTCCAGCAGTTCATTAAGTGTTTGGGCTTCCTCTTCACTCAGATAGGTTATCCCATTAGTAACTTCTCCGGTAAGTACATTTGCCTTTTCTAAAATACTTATTCCTTTCTCAGTCAGAGACACCAAAGTTTCCCGTTTGTCTTTTTTCGATGTGATGCGCTTTGCCAGTTTTTTGGTTACCAGCCGATCTATTATACGGGGCACGTTAGAACTTTTTTCAATAATCCGGCTGCCGATATCCTTCACGCACATTTGCTCAGGGTGCTTTCCTCTTAAAATGCGCAATACATTAAATTGTTCGACGGTAAGATCTTCTTTTTTAAGATTTGCACTATAATTGGTTTTTAACCAATACCCGGTATATAAAACATTGATGGTTGCTTTTTGTTTTTCACTGATAAACCTGTTGGATTTTATAGCATCTTCTAATTTCATGTTGTAAATATATATGCCATGTTGCAAAATTATCTTTTATAAGCGCATAAATAACTCTATAAAGATAAAGGTATTGTCTCAATTTTTTATAATTAAAAGTATTATTTATTTATGGTTGGAGTTAAGAAATTTCATAAAAAATTCTCACAGCACTTTTATGAATAATCAATTCCATATTTTCCGAAGCGGAGATACAGTTACCAATTCATTTCATAGGCTGAATTGACTCCCAGTTTAAAAAATACTATATATAGTAGTATTAGCAAACCGAAGATTGGGTAAAAGATAGAATTTACTTTGCTGCTAAAAGTAAGATATTTTGCAGTTCTGTTGAAAGTATTTCTTATAAATGATTTGTGAAAAAAAGAAAATGAAGAAATAAACAAAGAAAAATTAAATTTCATGCCATATTTTTTAAATCCAAAAATCTTAATAATCAAATAAACTATAAAAAAAATAAGCAATATTACATTTGATATTAAATTTATGTGTTTAATC
>CAISOH010000450.1 GCA_903887005.1 uncultured Bacteroidota bacterium
AGTAATAACTATCCTATCGTAACAACTTAGTGTACCAGCAATTTTAGCCGCATAGCGGGAGGTCAGAAGTTCCACAAACTAATATTTGTCGGAAAATTACAGATTTTTTCCTTTTTGGTTCTGGCTTGTCCAGGTTAGGTTTAATAAACTCAATAAGGAGAAAAGTCAATTTTGATGATGTCTTTTTTATATTTATGTGCGGCATGATCCTTTGTCTTTCCGTTTACCAGGGATTACGCTATCTTATGCCTGTTATTGCTATATACCTCCTTTATTGTTACAGGGGCGCGCGTTTAATTTTAACTGAAGCATTTAAAATAAAAGGACGGAATATCGGAATATCATTTATTCTTTTTTATCTCTTTATAGGTTACGATGAATATTGCATTGCGGCATCACCGGATAATGTTGTATTCTGGACTTTTAAAAAAGAACGGGCTAATATCATATCGTTAGATTATGATGTAATAAGCAAAGAGTCATCCCCCAAAAATGCTATCATATGGGATCCATATTCAGCAGAAGATTCCATGGCTTTTAAGTATATAAAAGAAAATGTGCCGGATACCGATATAATTGCCTTTTCAAAACCAAGGGCATTAGCATTATATACTAACAAGCGCTGTATGATTTTAGGGCAGATAACATCGGAAGAAAATAAAAGAAAACTGGATAGCATGAAAGTCCGGTACATGCTTATAAAAAATGGCATAGACGATGGCCCTTTCAGAAAATATTTAACTGATATGCACCCGGCAATGGATTCAGTAAACATAGCTCCGGAATACGTATTGTATAAATTCAAATGAACATTTTGAAAGAATAAAATATTGATTTATACACTGATTATTTAATTTGCTCCTTTGGTCCAGCAACGCTCCGGTGTGGGTTCTATCGGTGCTTCATCTGGCTTGCTCTCCAAAAAGTACAGGCCAATATGTACAAGTTATTTTGTAACAATGCCTTAGAAAGTATAACCCATGCCCAGGTGCAAAACGCCTTTATACCCAAAGCCCACTTCACCAAAACCACTTAGCCTTTTGCCTGCTTTTATGCCAAAAGGAGTGATCTGGGGGTTAATATAATTCGCATGATATATTTCGGTTGCGGTGCTGGTATTACTTGTGTATTTCCCGGTTATGAAGGCATTACCAATGCCGAGGAACCCATAATAAGTAACGATACTTTTATGTTTATAGATCAGCTGGCATTCGGGAGCAAGAGAAAAACAGCTTCTTGAATACTTACCTATTGCGCCATAGCCATAAGTTAAATCCTGAGTCTCATTCTCAAACCCTGCTGTAAGGCTGATGGAAAGCCAGGGTAAAACTGTACGCTTGTAGCTGACACACATGACGCCTGTTCTTCGCCTGCTGCCGAAATGAACCGCTTCATAACTCCCGAAGAGTTTGTATGCCATTAATGCAGGCAAATGGTAACTATTTGAGTCGTTGACAATATACACCAGCGATGTCTGGCCAAAATTCAGCATATATTCTCTGGTAAAATATCCGTAGCCTGCTGTTATTTCATTGTTGTATTGCAAAACTTTTGTGTTCTTTATTTCCGGCTCTTGTGCGAATATAGGGGTCGCGGGGATCAATAATAACAGAAAAAAAATTGCCTTTCTCATAGGGGTACAATGTTGAATTTTATTCAAATTTACTAACAATGTTGTTTACTTCCCGATTCCCCCCCCTTTGTACAAGCCTATGTTCATAATTCAGCATGTCATGGTTCAGAGCGGGAGCCAATGACATGTTTTGTATATGGTTAATTTTCAGTCGATTAAAAGGCATCTCTTTTTTTCAGTTTTGCCCTCATTATCTTACTTTTCTTTTGCTTGCCTCCCGAAGAAAGAGTCGGGACAGGCGCCAGAAAAGTAACAAAAGAAAAGGAGCCCTTTTTTTGAAATGCTCCGCACAAAAAAAGATAGCTACACGCTGAAATGTTGGGGAAAGCTATTAAAGGTTACCCTTGTTGGCGGGGCTTTGATTTGGCGAAAGAATCTAAAGTTAGCGTGAGCGCTGGTTGCAGTTATTCTTTATGAACTGTCATTTTCAAAGCGCTCCGATAGCTATCGGAGCGCAGCAAATTGCTTACTCAGACTGACATTATTATTTATCGTTTGGGTTTATTAGTTTTAATGGCAAGCATTATAATAATGATTGATTTTACAGCAAAAGATATATACTAATTATATTTCCTTGTAAGAAAAATCAATGATCATCAACTAAGTAGTATGTGAATTTTCAGAAAATCAGACATCTTCATCAGGGAGGTAAACTAATAAAAAGAATACTAAACACTGGCGAAGCCTGCTATATCAGTGTGAGACAATTTTTCGTTATTGCCTAATTTCTTAAGCATTTTGCCATGAGCCGCAATAGCGCTGCCAAAGGTGGGCATTACCTGGTACGGGAGCTTGAATTCTTTGGCAACACCTTCCACAATCTTTGCTATTTTAGGATAATGTACATGGCATACCTGCGGGAACAAATGATGCTCGATCTGGAAATTAAGCCCCCCGATAAACCATGATACCAGTTTATTATTCTGTGCAAAATCAGCGGTGTTCATTAGCTGATGCACAGCCCAGTTGTTTTCCATTTTCCTGTCTTCAGACGGGCTGCTGTAATCAGAAGTTTCCACCACATGCGCCGGCTGGAAAATAACTGCAAGTGAGAACCCTGCAACAATATGCATTGCTACCAAACCCAAAACAACGTGATACCATGCCACTCCCGAGAACATGATTGGTAATACGATCATATACGCTATGTAAACTACTTTCAGAAGAGAAAGTTCTATAAGCGCTTTACGCAGAGTGGTTTTTTGATTTTGCAGGAGACCATTCTTATCATAGCGGAAGAGGTGTATATAATCTTTCGCAACAACCCAATACAGGTTCATCAGGCAATACAGGCCCCATGCATATAAATGCTGGAAACGGTGAAACCTGCGTAATGGTTTATCAGGCGACATACGTAGTATAAAGCCGGAATTAATATCCTCATCGAGTCCCTCTATATTGGTGTAGGTATGATGTAATACATTATGCTGTATTTTCCAGTTGAGCGAAAAACCACCTAGAATATTCAACACACTGCCTAATAAACGATTTATTGTATCATTTTCAGTATATGCCCCATGATTGGAATCGTGCATAACTGAGGTACCTATACCCACTATACCTAAACCCATAAGTATGTATAAGGGATAAAACAGCCATAAACTAACGGAAGCAAACCCGGTAACAATTACCAGGTATGGAATGAAGTACATAGACAGCATCACGGCTGTTTTAATGTACATAGAAGAATTGGAATAGGGCGAGATGTTATTGGCCTTGAAATAATCATTCACTTTACTCTTCACAACCTCGTGAAAGCTAGGGCTTCCCTTTGGGGCAAATTTCACGATTTGTCTTTTAGTAACTTCAGCCACAATGTTTGAATTTGCGTAAAGATAGCACAAAATTACAAGTATTGCATATTAAGTTAAAACTACGTTTAGCGTGCAAATACAAAAAAACAATCTTTGTATATTATTGTTGAAAATTTTTGTTTAGCTTTGTTTAAAATTTAATCTTTATGAGAAAAAAAATAATTACTTCTACCCTGGCAATAGCAGTTATAATTGCCGTTATCTCAGTATCTCAATCATGTACTAAGGTCGCTAATAAACTGCATTTCAATTTAAAAATGAAAACCGGTTCTGTTAATATTACCATTCCCGCTACAGTTAATATGATTGGCAGTAACAGCTTTGGCCCTGTTACTAATACCTATAATGTTGATTCTTTTATAAAAGCCCAAACTGGAACTTTACTCGGCATTGACAACATTACGAGTGTAAAAATTGCTTCGGTGGTGATAGTTGATAATGATCCTACCCCTGCAAACAACTTTCAGAATTTCCAGTCAGGTTATTTAGAGTTTTATTCCGATAAATTTACGGTACCCTATCAGGTAAATATTGCCAATATCAAGGATACTTTTACTACTTCTATCAATGTGCCGGTTGACACTTCTGCAGAACTAAAAAGCTATATTGGCACTCAATTCAATTATACTGTTCATGGTACATTACGCAGGGCTACCACTGCCGACATGCATTGCACCATACAATATGCATTTAACATAGTAATAGAAGGGTAAGAAATAAATTTATTTATACAAAAGACATCAATTCGCTAACTGCGTTTTGGTGTCTTTTTTGTTTTGAGTGAAAAACAACAGGAAATAGAATTTTTCAAGGCGTAGAATAATAATCTGTTTCATCGTGGCTTGAACCAGAATTCCTTATTGTATATAATATATTCCCAGTATAATGATTAAAATAAAGCATAGTGAAATTGCCAGGAGAATTGTTATTCCCGGTAAATTCCAATGTAGAGTCAAGGGAAATGGATTTAGAATAGACCAATGTGTTACTTCCAATTGATAAAGAAAATGGGTCAATATAAGTTATCGGAAATGTACCATCAGGATATGTGATTGTAGTACCTGACGGGAAATTAGGATCGTATTTTATTATTAGAGTATGATGCCACAACCATGTTCCGGCTATAAGATGTATATAAACAGCATTCTTAAAGATTGTAATTTTGGGCATTTCGCAATTTACATTTGCAGGATAATTAGAAACATTCAACTTAACCAAATAAGAGCCTGTATCAGCATAAATATGGTATGGGGCTGATTGAGTTGAAGTAGTGCCATCACCAAAATCCCATTGAAAAGCAGGGACTGAAGTAATATTAGTGTAAAAAAATAAAGTGTCACCTGCGCAAGGCGCCCCGCGATAATAAAACTTAGGAAGAGAGCCAATAGAAATATCTTTAATGACAGGATGTGAGTTATCGTTATTGACTACTAATGTTACTGTATATGTTCCGGGATCAGCGTAAATATGATAATCAATTGAACCAGTAGAGGTATGACCATCACCTAAGTTCCAGTAAAAAGTATTACCATCTGCATTAGATCGAAAGATTATCTCTTGTCCTGCATATGGAGACCCTGTAAATGTAAAATCTATGGCAGCCGAATTCTTTGCCTTTTTGCAGCTAAAAACCATGCAGGTAAACAGAACTACTACAATAGGGCATCTCTAAAAACTACATATTTTTCCTAAACAAATTATATGAGTGATTTTATTTTATGTTTGGGTCCTTTACATTTCTAAAATTTTCATTTCAAATTGATTTTTGTTTCAGATTTTTCATTATTTTTTCATTATAA
>CAISOH010000451.1 GCA_903887005.1 uncultured Bacteroidota bacterium
CTCAGTACAATAGCAATAATGGTTGCATAAATAATTGGCACTATAATACTTTGCGCCAGATAAAGCATACTTATAAAGGCAAAAATGCCAATAAAGATTACTGATACCCTCGCGTAAAATGGTATTTTAAATGGACTGTTCATTTACTATTTCCGGCATAGATGTATTTAAATTACAGAAGTATCTATAAAAAAATTAATCAGGATTAAAACCGATTATACATTTTTATAGACAACATAACAACTTCGCCGCGTTTATACTACAGCGGTACAATGATTTATTTCTAAATATCCTTAACGCTATGATTTAATAAATTTGCAATCGAAGGCGCCAATGAGCATTTTAATCGCAGGATTTATTGGTCAAACAACAATTAAAAATGATAGTTAGTTTCCTTCAGTGTCTGTGCGTGGTGCTTTGCATCGTCACTTAGGAATTCACCAGCAATTGCATGATGGCCAAAAGCAAGGACGGTACTGTGCGCGGCTTTTTCTTTGTTGCCTGCTTCGTAATGTTTTGCTGCCTCCATGTGGTGTTTTGCTGCTTCAATGTGATGAGCCGCCGCTTTTTTATGATTTTCAATTGTTTTTTTATTCGCCTTCTTATTTGAAGAAGGTTGACTGATGCTTTCTTCTGTTTCGCGCGGATTTTCAACTTTTTTGTTTTTCATAATTATTTTAATTTTTATATATCGTTAAGTATTACAGGATTTTAGTGTCATTAAAGCCAACTAAATAATCATGCCAAAATGTTATGAGCATTTCAGGTTAATGTATTCAGGCAATCAAAACACTTATAAAAACAAAACAGCACTACATTTCTGCTGAGCTTCTTAATTTAAATTGCGGAACTGTCCCATTGGTGATTGTCAGGAGGATTTTGTAGCCAAATAAAGTACTTTTATCGGGTCGTTAGAACTCAATGTTTTGCCCTTGCAATGGCCCACAATTGATCCGAAAATTCATACCTTTGGGCCTTGCGGCTATTTTCTTTCATATTGTCTATTTACATTATGGCACTAACAGGCATTCCCTGCTGTGCTTATGACAATTGTGAGAACGGGAACATAGCTATTGAGAATACAAAGCCCCGGGAAAGTCCCGGACATGAAAAGAAGAATTGTTCCGGCACCTGCTCTCCTTTCTTCTGCCAAAGCTGTTCTGGCTTTATTATATCGAACCTCAACTTTCAGTCAGCGCCTGTTGTCCTTACTTCCCTGAAGGTCTATAACGCCTATACTTCGCCATTTCGTCCTGAATATATATCATCGTATTGGCAGCCTCCTGATCTTGCTTAGTAATCAACAACTATATCATTCGCAAGCGCGATCAAACGCTTACGCTTTCATTTATTACTAAACTATTTAAGCATGAGATCGGTTATCATCCCACTTATCGCATTGTGTTCAATTACGAACACTTCTGCTCAGACATATCTTACTGTACGCATTAAGGACAGCAAAACAAAAGAGCCTTTGACTGGTACCGTTGTTAATATTGAAGGCACTGCAACAGGCAATAGTGCTGATTCCTCCGGGCTTGTTTTACTATCGGGTATTCCTGATGGCAGGCAAATTATACACTACCGTGCAATTGGCTATTCAGAACGCTTCGACACACTTACTTTTCCTTTGAAAATCAGGGATACACTTTTGGTTGAGCTTGATAACTCCGGCGAAGAAATGGAAAGCGTGGTAGTCAGTTCTACACGTAGCAGCCGTACTATTCAGGATATACCATCCCGGATTGAGTTAATAAGTGGTGATGAGCTAACCGAGAAAGCCAATATGAAACCCGGGGATATCAGAATGTTTCTGAGTGAAAGTACCGGCATACAGACATTACAGACGTCTGCGACTTCGGGCAATTCAGATATCAGAATACAGGGAATGGACGGCCGGTACACACAGATACTAAAGGACGGTTTCCCGCTGTATGCAGGCTTTTCAAGCGGACTAGGACTACTGCAAACACCCCCATTAGACTTAAAACGCGTGGAGATCATCAAGGCGCTTCATCTACCTTATATGGTGGCGGGGCTATTGCAGGGCTTATAAATCTTATCTCCAAAACACCATCAGAAAACAGGGAGCTTAACTTCCTTATAAATGGAACAACAGCAAAAGGCGTTGACATAAACGGATACTATGGACAAAGGTATGGCAAGATAGGTCTAACCCTATATGCTGCATATGATGCGAATGCCGCCTATGCTCCTGACAATACGGTCTTTACTGCAATACCGCAGTATGCCCGTTATACGGTCAATCCCAAACTCTTCATCTATCCGGGTGCTAATACGGATGTCAGCATAGGAATTAATACAGCATTTGAGAACAGGTTGGGTGGAGATATTAATTATATTAAAGGAGAGCGCGACAGCCTTCATACCTATTACGAGGATAATAAAACCCGGCGTATCAGTTCACAGGTTGACTTCAGGCATAGGTTTAGCAGGAGTGAACTTGATATAAAGAATAGCGCTGACCACTTTAGCCGTATTATCAATATGCCTGGTTATACTTTTGATGGAACACAGAACAGTACATTTTCAGAGGTCAGCTATGCTGCTCATAGCAACAAACTGGAATGGGTGATTGGCGGCAATTACTTTACCGATGCTTTCAGCGAGGTCAGATCTACATCCACTCCGTTGCGCAACTATCTCCTGATCACTTATGGCGCATTTGCACAAAACACCTGGGATATCAACAGTAAGCTCACTATGGAAACAGGCTTGCGAGGTGATTATGTTGTAAAATACGGGGCAGCTCTTTTACCCCGCATCTCCCTGCTCTATAAGCTGAACAGCTCCCTGTCAACACGATTAGGCGGCGGGTTAGGATACAAGACACCTGCCATTTTCACCGAAGAAAGCGAGAGAATAAG
Source organism: uncultured Bacteroidota bacterium (assembly GCA_903887005.1). Taxonomy (GTDB): domain Bacteria; phylum Bacteroidota; class Bacteroidia; order Chitinophagales; family Chitinophagaceae; genus Nemorincola. Next base: position 2,889 of record CAISOH010000451.1, read on the forward strand.
CTACAAAAATGTGCTGCCGGTAACCCCTGACAGTAATAAACTGGAACGCAGCTATGGCGGCAATTGGGATGTCAACTATAAGACTTCTATTGCCGATGGAAAAGTGAGAATTAGTATAAATCAACTGTTGTTTTACACCCATCTTAATGACCCTTTAGTGCTTACCGCTGCCGGGAGCGGCGTATATCATTTTGAAAATGTCAACGGGCATATTGACGCACAGGGCATGGAAACCAATATAAAAGCCAGGTACAACGGGTTCCAGCTGTTTCTTGGTTATACATTCACACAGTCTCAATTACATATTGGTAATGCAACAGAAGAACCCCCCCTTACACCCAGGCATCACACAAACTCCGTGCTGATGTATGAGATAGAAGGCAAGCTTAAGGCAGGTATAGAGGCTTACTATTATAGCAGGCAGAGGTTAAGCGATGGCTCTTATGGACGTGATTACTGGCTTTGCGGACTTATGGCGGAAAAGGCATGGAAAAAGCTATCATTGTTTATCAACTTTGAAAACATGCTCGATAGCAGACAAACCCGTTACGGGACTATTTATACCGGCAGCATCAGCAATCCTCAATTCAAAGACATTTATGCGCCACTTGACGGATTTGTAATGAATGGCGGCATAAAGCTGCGATTATAAAACGCCGTCACGGATGAGGAGGAACCAAAATTGAAGTTGGAAAGTAGATGAGCCAGAACCAGGGTTCTTCGCAAATGAGTGATTTGCCCACCACGACCCTTCGATCCCAGGGCAGGCCCCATAGAGATTATGCAAAACGACATTTTTTTTATTTTGTGAAGATTATGGACAACCGAAGGATAAGATGTTTTTTCCTCTCCCCCTATTTCGCTATTGAAAAACATAGTATTATTATGGTAGTAAATCAACTTAGTATGTCAAAGACTAAAAAGACTGCTATAATAGTACTGATAGTGCTTAACTGTGTAGTGTTGTCAGGGCAGGTTTGGCCTCAAGGCGCACCACCATTTGCAAGATCTGTCAACATAGGTTTTCTGGTACTAAGCCTATTCTTCTTTATTGGAGCTCTGATAGGTAAAAAAAGTAAGAATTAACTCCAATATTCCAAGTGTCGCTTGGCAGGCACATTTGTAAGCGTTGCGATTGAGAGCTTAAAACACAAGAGCGAAAGCTGGTGATCTTCGCTCTGTTTCTTTAACTCTTTTAATGAGCAAGGCTCAGTTTCAATTGGGAAAGGCAGGTTTACTTTATCCTACTGGTTTTTCTGCTAAAAATACCGATGCCGATTGTTATGTAATGAAAATTCCCGTTTACTCCGGGGTACTTTTCCTCAAATTGTGGCATATTGTAAGCATATCTTACTTTAATTAAACGATAATCATTCACTGACTGAAATGCGCTATTGGGTCTTTTAGGCCTGCCGAGTTTAAAATCCGTATTAAATCCGAAGGTATAAGTTCTGGAGAGTCCAAAATCTGCATTTTTCAGGGCTGGTTGTGCCTGAAGATCATTGCTGGAAGGGCCAATGTCTATGGTAGCAATTCCCATAAATGGCGCAACCTTCAACAGCTTATTTTCGGCGACGACATAACCAACGGAAGCCTCGGGAAGGAATACAACGACTTGCGAATGCATTTTCCATATACCGTTGCTAAATGGTATGTCGTTTCGGGTTCTGCCACGCGAAAAGAAATCCCTTAAATACAAAATCCATTTTTTATACTGGATATCAAATGCCACACCAAAAGGTATTGAGCTGGAAAAGTTTTCTGAAAGGCTGCCGGTAAAAAATCCATATCCGCTAAAAAACTCCAATCCAATGCCCCAGGGAGATGGAGCAAATTGATACCTGATATTTTTTCTTACGTATTCGTCATATTTACTCTTTGGATGTTTTGAAAGGAAACCGTCAGCCATTTTGTTTAAACTGTCTCTTTTCATTGTAATCCCTTCTGATAGCGCTATCGTATATTCGAGATGCAGCAGCAAAAAATCCTTTTCCACTTCACTTAAATCTGCTGCAATAATATTGCTTGACAATTGATTTTTCGAGTAGCTTGTTTTAGAAGATAATTTTACCAGCAGCAGATCATATTGAGGCTTTATTTTTTTTCTGATTGATCTGTAGGTGGAGTCCTGGCTGTTTATTTGCCTGAGCAATTCTTTGTACTCTTGCGTCCAGTATAAGATCAGGTAATATTCGGATGGATAAAAAACGAGATAATCATCGTTAGCAACATTTGCCGACAGATAATCTTTTATTTGTTTCACTTTGGCTAAATCACCCGCAACAAATTTTTCCGTTAAGAGCCACCGGCCGTTCGAAATATACTCTTTTACTGTGTCTTTATGATTCAAAATCTCACTCTTGATATCGTCATCTTGTGCTTCTGTGAGTGTCGGAATAAAAAAGATGAATATAAAGGATAAGAAAAACGTTCTCGAGTATTTAAGGATAGCTGATAGTTCTCTTTTCATTATTGAGCATTATTCCCCGCGGGAGGTTGAATAAAATTCAAACGTACATAAAAATGCTTCATTCCGCATGCAATGGGTATAACTTTCGAACTTTTTTGTCCGGGACATGCCCGCAATTCAACTAATATTGGCACAACCTGATGTCGTTGTTATTCGTATATCAGTGATTTGCCCACCACGCCCCTTCAATTGCTCAGGGAAGGCCCATCAGTGATTACGCCGAACAACATTTTTTTATTTTGTGAAGATTAGGGGCAACCGGGGGTTGCAGAATTGGTCTGATTGTTCCAATCTTCAGAATGTTCATTACTTCTTTTTGCTGCCTTTCCGGGAGGTTTTTTCTTTTTTAATTTCCTGAATGTCTGCAAGGTCCTTTTTCCTGCCGGTTGCCTGTTTATTTTTAATAAAATCACCTAAACCGATGTAAGAAACCTTTAACCCGTCAAGATCAATTTCCTGCATTCCTTTATACGCATCCTCAAAGTCCACACCGTCTATGCTGTTAATAATATCTATTCTCAGGGGAGGTCGCCCGATTTGTGAGATGTATCCCTCTTTTAAAAAATCCACTTTTTTAAAGCCAAGTGAACCCAATCCAAAATCTTTTACCACTTTTAAAAGTTTTGTTGCATTCTGTTCAGAGATGCGAATCCATATATCAATATCTCCCGTATAACGGGGCTTGCCATGAAATGCCAGGGCATAGCCACCTACTACCATGTATTGCACTCCATGCTTATTGAGCAGTTCTATGAAATCTTCAAAATCTTTTGCGAGTGTCATATGCGCTTTAACCTTCTTTTTTTAAGGATAGATTTATCCATTCTCTGGCCCTTTGTAAGGCACTGAGACACCATAAATGTAACAGCGGCTATCCTTTCACGGGGAGGTTTAGATTGCCAGTATTGCACATCTTCTCCTTCCTCATCCACTTCATGCAGCATACCTTTTCTCACTACCGGTATCAATTTGAACCCAGGTGAACCTGCATCTATTATCCTTTTCCTTTCCACATGCACTTCCTCATTTTCAAATGGCATTTTACGTTTTGATAAATAATTGCTGAGTGTATGATAGCTATAACCGGGATAATGTGCGCAAAAAATTTTAAGGTTTGAGAACACCTCGAAAGTACCATTGGCTTTGTTTTTCCAATGAACCAGTACTACACGTCTCCCAATAGATGTTCCTTCCTTCTCCATAATACAAAGATACGAAAAGACCAATATTATAGCAATATTAGTCAGAATAATTAAAGAAGTTCAGTATTTGGTGCGGTGGGCCTGTTGAGTTTCTTACTAATGCACAACCCCACGCTATAAAAACAATTTCAAACAAAACCGCTTACTTTATAAATTATTTATTTAATTTTAATAAACTTTACTCAGACATGAACCGAAAACCATACCCGCGGCTTGTTTTGCTTTTGGCTTTGCTGATGAATGGTATGGAGGTTTGTGTGTAGATAATTACTGCTGTTGTCGGCAACAGAGTTCCATTTGTCTAAACCGGAATTCATTGAATTCCCGGAATTAATGAATTGTTTTTGAATGAAAGAAATTCCACTAATTCTTTAATTCTAAAAATTCCGGTTCAGACATGAAATTATTTATTTAATTTTAATAAACTTTACTCAGACATGAACCGAAAACCATCCCCATTGTTTGTTTTGCTTTTGGCTATGCTGCTGAATTGCATGGGAGTTTGTGGGCAGATTATTACAACTTTTGCGGGAGATGGTGTGAACGCAAGCTCCTCAGCGGCGGGTGAGCCGGGTTGTGAAGGAGTAATGGCACAATTGCAAAATGGTTCAATGACTCAATAGGTCAAATTCCCGCCTAACCCTTCAATAAGCATATTCAAAATACAATACCGCAAAATATCCGGTGAATTCCCAATTTCACTGTAGAGACGCAATGCTTGCGTCTCCGGATAATACGAACAGGTATATCGAATGGAGAGGTAACTATTAATAGTGTCGTCTGGCGCAGTGTTCCCAAGAATCACTCCTGTCTGGTAATTCACCCGGTTTATTGCAAATCCCGACCAATTGGGGCCACAGGAATTCAAAGAAATTAAGCAGAAAATACCGTTATCATGTTCCATTTTCAATAATGTTGTAGCTGCCATAGAAATAATGCGAATGACAAACTCTTCATCACATAATATTCACAAAAAATAAATTATCCAAAAAATTTGGAAATGTCAATATATTTGTTTATATTTGTGGTGAAATTAGAATATTATTGTAATTATTCTAATATTAAAAATGTTAGTGCGCAAGGAAAGCGAAGGAAAAGCGCAAAAGTGCGCAAGGAATGCGCAAAAAAAACAGGTATTTTTTAAGCTATTTCATTGATTATCAATTACAAACTCTTTTTCATCACCCTAAAAAAATTTTTAAATGATAAATTGCGCAAAAACAGTAAAACTAAATATCAATTATTAGCCCTGCCTTTCTGTATTTTAACACAAAAAATGATAATTGCTGAGGTCTTAGGGTGTCCCAACCTTTTTCCGGTGTGGGACACCTACGCAGAATATAGCTAACTAATTTTTTGCTATATAAATAATTATCGAACACATCTATTTACTCCACAACGAAGGATTGCTGCCATCGTTAGAAAAATAACCATAGTCGTTAACTAATGTTGTGATTGAATTTGTAACCACATAACTCAAAAATATTCTCCCGTTTTTACCACCTGTCAAATCTGAATATATATAGCCCATTCCAAATACCTGTTTGCCCTGGTCTGCCTGGCTAAGTATATAAATGGTATCGCGCGATACATATCCTTTGATGGGGTTGAGAAAGTAGTTGTTGAAATTCCGGATAACAACATCATAGATATTTGTCCCCGCCTGGATATTGACAGCATATTGCGCAGCACCGGAGCGGCTGCCTTTTTCAGATACACTCCAGTTGCCAATAAATTTTGGCCTGGACTCAACTTCACAGGTCGTGTCTTCATAACCGAGTGGGCATAAGCAGATATAATGAAAGCTATCAACAATACCGCCATTTGCGCATACCGGGTATCGTTTAATAACATCAGGAACGTATTGATTGTTGCCTTTATTACATGAGGTACTGGTTTCTGTGATAAATAAAGCAAGAAATACGATGCCGGTATTTAATATTGATTTAATAGAACGTATCATGAGTTGTTGCTGCAATTTAAAGGATTTAATTTATAGCGTGATTATAAATTATGAGAGCACTGGCTGTATTAAAAATGCCTCCTTATTGCTAAAGAGGCATATAATAGTGTTTTGGAAAATATGCTTATTTATTCCACATAGATGCATTACTGCCATCAGGTGCGTAATAACCAAAGTCGTTGACAACGGTTGTTGCGGTATCAATGATTTCATATCTCATAGAGAGTCTTCCAAATTGTCCGTAAGTTACGTCTGTATATATAAATCCTATACCGAACAGTACTTTACCCTGGTATTCCTGGTTAGGAATATAAAGGGTATCACCGGCAATGTAGCCATGAATAGGTGTAAGAAAATAATTGTAAAAATTATTTATGGATACATCCGTGATAAGAGATCCTCTTACTATACTGAGCGGGTATTGTGCAGCTTCTGTAAGGCTGCCTTTTTCAAAAACACTCCAGTTGCCAATAAATTTATCTCTTGAAATAGTTTCGCAATTAGAGCCTTCATATCCTGACGGACAAATACAACCACCGCTATTGCAAACACCTCCATGAGCACATACGATAGTTTTGCATTTATCTCTGTTGCAAGAAAGATAAGTAATAGAAATAAATGCCGAAAATGTAGCAAACGCAGAAATGAGTATTGTTTTTAAAGGGGCTTTCATTAGCATTAAAAATGTTTTTTATTAAGCGTAAAGATGAAAAAATAACTGTAAATGTACAACTAAAAAAATACAATATCACTAACTATAGCAATAAGTCATTTTTACAAGGGATAAATATATTCCATTACTGCGATTAAACTAAAAAAAACTAAAGATATTTTTTAATTCTATTTTTCAATATCGGCTTTGTAAGCGTTAATGCCTTTATATATAGCCAGCGCTACATCATATTGTCCCTTATCTGAATTTAAATATGCTTCTTCTTCTATATTGGTAATAAACCCTATCTCCACCAGCACACCTGGCATCGCGCTGCCGGCTAGCACCTCAAGGCCTTTTTGCTTTACACCGAGGTCATGACGGTTTTCTTTTGCAAACTGCTCCTGTATTTTAGAGCCAAGCATTACGCTCTTGCTCAGAAAAGCCTGCGAATATTGCGCCACTATAATAGCCGTTTGGGGGTCGTTTTCATTAAGCAGGCCGGGTTCATTGGTTACATTGTCGCTATATTCGTCAATTGCATCATTTTGTTGCCCTGAGCGGTGCAGCCCCATTACATAGGTTTCCACACCGCTTCTTGTGGTGACATGATGGCGTACACTATGATAAATGGGTTGCCTTACGGTTTTGTGATGCTTTTTGACAGTTTTATAACCTTGCAATGTTCTTGTATAGGTGAATGGAGTGGAATTCACATGTATTGCAATAAACAAGTCCGCGTTTGCTTTATTAGCAATTTCATGCCTGTCCACTAAAGAAGGATAATCGTCAGTAGTGCGTGTATATATTACCTGCACTTGTTTCATACTGTCTGCTAATATTTTACCAAGTTTCAGTGTTACTGCAAGGGTTATGTCTTTTTCATTTGAAATAGCGCCCTGGGCGCCTATGTCTTTTCCGCCATGCCCCGCGTCAATGACCACTTTAGTAATTTTCTTCCCTTTAGCCGGCAGCAAAATTGGTAAAACGGTTAATAATATGAGTAGTATGGATTTAATGCGCATAATATATTTCACAAAAGATTAAATATTGCAAATACTGAAACGTCGCCTTCAAATGGTTATTTTTGCTACGTTCATGAACCTGCGCGGTAAATTTATTCCAAAAATTTCATCAATGCGTTGCTTTACACTCTGTATCGCAATCATTTTTATATTCTTTATAACAAATAAGGGATTTTGTCAATCGGAAATTTCACATACTATTTCTGCCAATGGTATCATAAAAGACAGTATAAAAACTGACACTTCTATAGTAGTTAATGACAGTTTCAAAAAAGACAGCCTTTCAGTAAATGATAGTTTAGGAAAAAACAGGACTGCAATCGTTTCGGATTCATCTAAAAGAAAGCATCTGGAGGAATCCTTAGGGATAAAAATATCAAAAGATGCTTTACCCTCTGTTGTTAAGTCAGAGTCAAGAGACTCGGCAGTAATGGATATGCAGCACAATATTTTCTACTTATATGGAAAAGCACAGGTAAATTACGAAGACCTGAAACTGAATGCAGGCCAGGTAACTTATGCGCAATCAAGTAATATAGTATCTGCAGCGCCTTATGAAGCAGCTAAGGATACTTCTGAAAAGCAAACATTCCAGCAGGGCAAGGAGAAATTAATTTTCGACTCCATGCAGTATAATTTCAAAAGCAAACGTGCTATTGTAAGGAATGTGCATACGCAATATGGTGAAGGCTTTATGCATAGCGAGCAGGTAAAAAGAAATCCCGACCAGACCATTTTTGGCTCTCATAGCGTATATACGACCTGCGCGCTTGATACACCTCACTTTGGCATATTGGCGAAAAAAATAAAAGTAATTCCCGGCCGGTTGATTGTATCAGGCCCCGCCAACTTATGTATAGAAGGAGTGCCTACACCATTGTGGGTGCCCTTTGGCTTATTCCCGGTATCCGAAAAACAGAAGTCTGGTTTTGTTTTGCCTACATATACTATAGAACAGTCCAGAGGGCTTGGGTTACTTAACGGAGGTTATTACTCCTACATTAATGATCATGTGGACCTGCTCACGCAGGCGAATATCTTTTCAAAAGGAAGTTATGGCGTCAGCGGGATCAGCAACTACAATAATATTTATCATTATAGCGGGGGAGTTAATTTTTCATACGCTTATAATAAGACAGGAGAAGATTTTGAACCCGGAGGTGCTAAACCAACAAAAGATTTTATGCTCAACTGGCGTCACCAGTCGGACGGTAAATCAGTACCCGGGCAAAGCTTTAACGCATCAGTTCAGGCGGGCACTTCTTCCTACTATTCGAATAATAGTTACGATCCTAACCAGATAATGCAAAACCAATTCCAATCAAATATCAGTTATTCGAAAAGCTGGCAGGGAACGCCATTGGGACTGACAATAAGCGCTTTGCATAACCAGAATACTGCTAACAAACAGATTAATGTAACGTTGCCGGATATAAACTTCCATGTAACACAGATTAATCCATTTCAAAGCAAAAATGAGGTAGGCACTCATTGGTATGATAAAATAACCACGAGCTATACAGTGGACATGCTTAACAGGACTACGTTTTATGACAGCACATTCAGTTTTAAAAATATCGCATTTAACAATTTTCAGTCAGGAGTCCATCATTCAGTGCCTGTAAGTGCTTCTTATACCATTCTGAGATATATAAATATGTCGTTCAACGTCAACTACAATGAATATTGGCTTACAGATAAGCTTTACCAGCAGTATAGTGATGCAGATAGGAAAATGGACAGCATAGATACACATGGTTTTTATACTGCGAGGGAATTCGATGCCGGGGTCAGTTTTTCTACACGTATATATGGTATGAAGCTCTTTAAAAAAGGTAGCCTGCGTGGAATCCGGCATGTGATTACACCTAATATCGGGCTGAGCTATCATCCTGATTTTGGCGCACCGCCTTTTAATTATTATTACCGCCAGCGCACCGACAGTTTGAATAATTACAGCTACCAGTCACCCTACGTTACCTCTATAGTAGGTACGCCGCCGTTGGGGAAATCAGGCCAGGTAAATTTTGGGCTCAACAATAATCTGCAGATAAAGGTTAAATCTTCAAAAGATACTGTTTCAGGGTATAAAAATATTACATTGATAGATGCCTTTGGAGTTACCTCTGCTTATAATGCCGCTGCCGATTCTTTTAAATGGGGTAATATTTCTGTTAACTTTCGTACTAATGTACTTGACAAGATAAGTATCACTTCTACCGCTATTTTCGACCCTTATGCATTTGATTATGACCTGGGCAGGCGATTGCAGCAAACTATGGAGGATAAGGGTTTTGGGTTAGCCCGGTTTAGCAGCGCTTCATTAGCGCTTGGCTCCAACTTTCATTCAAAACCCGTAGGCGGAGCCAATAATCCTACCAATAGTGAGGAATATGCAAGGATAATGCGAAATGCGGGTTATAATGATTATGTGGACTTTAATATTCCCTGGAGCCTGAATTTCAGTTATTCATTGAATGCCACCAATAGTTATTCTTATTTAAAACGGGATACTGTCATTTTTACTCAAACCTTAATGTTCCAGGGAGAACTCCAGGTAACAAAGAGATGGAAACTCAATGTAAGCAGCGGTTATAATTTCGAGTTGCATCAATTGGTATCAACTTCCATTGATGTTTACCGCGATTTGCATTGTTGGGCGATGCACTTGCAAACGATTCCTTTTGGTCCGCGTAAAAGCTATAGCTTCACGCTCAACGTTAAATCTGCAATATTGCAAGACCTGAAGTTATTGAAAAGAAGGGATTACAGGGATTCGCCGAATTAGGAGAAGTTTCAATTTCATAAATCAAATATCAAAAATGCTTTTACTTTTGCCCTTCAATTGATTATTTTTGCAAGGTTCCAATTTTAAAATTAATAAATCATAATTATGGCGATCGTTGATCTTGTAATGCCAAAAATGGGGGAAAGTATAATGGAAGCTACTGTGCTGAAATGGCATAAGATGCCCGGCGACCCTATAAAAATGGATGAAAATTTGCTCGATATCGCTACAGATAAAGTGGATAGCGAAGTGCCATCTACCGTAGCAGGCGTTGTTACCGAATTGCTTTATAAGGTAAATGATGTAGTGCCTGTAGGCGCAGTAATAGCCAGAGTAGATGCTGGTGGTATATCGCCAGCAGGGGCGACACCCGCCGCCGAAACGCAGACGCAGCAACAGATGCCGAAGCTCCAGCCCATAATACCTCTGTACCAGCCTGCGGCTCCATCAATGGGAGAAGGTAACAATGCAAGATTTTTTTCTCCCCTTGTTCTCAATATTGCCGGTCAGAATGGCGTTAGCATGGCTGAAATGGAAAATATTCCCGGTACCGGTAATGAAGGTAGAGTAACCAAAAAGGACATACTGAATTATGTAGCTAACCGGGGTAGTGCAAAAGCACCCCAAACGGAGCAAATGCAGCAGCCTCCTGTAGTTGTACCTCCTGTTCCTGTACAAGTGTCTCCCGCTCCAGCAGTTAATATTCCTGCCCCTGCTCCATATACTCCTTCAGTAGCTCCGCCTTCTGTTTCGGTGAGCGGCAATGTAGAGATTATAGAAATGGACAGGATGCGCAAACTTATAGCTGAACACATGGTGCGCAGCAAGGCTACCTCTCCCCATGTAACCAGCTTTACAGAAGCCGACGTTACCAATATAGTAAAGTGGAGGGATAAGGTAAAGGGGACATTTGAACAGAAATTTGGCGAGAAGATCACTTATACGCCAATATTCTTTGAGGCAATAGTAAACTGTATCCGTAAATTCCCATTGATAAACTGCAGCCTTGATGGAGACAGGATTATTCTGAAAAAAGATATTAATATCGGAATGGCTGCCGCATTGCCGGGCGGTAATCTTATAGTACCAGTCATTAAAAACGCGGATACCAAAAACCTTATTGGCCTCACTAAAGATGTAAATGCCCTTGCGAATGCAGCGCGCAATAATAAGCTTAAAGCCGACGATACGCAGGGCGGTACTTTTACTGTAACTAATGTAGGTACCTTCGGCAGCCTGATGGGCACGCCAATCATTAATCAACCACAGGTAGCCATACTTGCTGTAGGCGCTATTAAAAAGCGGCCTATGGTAATGGAAACTGAAGAAGGCGATGTAATTGCTATCCGTCACATGATGTATCTATCACTCAGTTATGACCACCGGATCGTTGATGGTTCTTTGGGTGCCAGCTTTCTTACCGCGGTAGCCAATGAACTGGAAGCTTTTGATAAGAACAGGGAGGTTTAATTAAGTCGGAGTAATCGAAATGAATATTCCCGGATAACTATAGTAATTTTTAATCAAAAATAATAGCAAAACAGCCTGCAATAACACATTGCAGGCTATTATTTTGTTCTCTGTTCAGAAGTACCTTTTTGTCTTTTGATGCGTGATAAAATTTCAATAAAAAAAATGATTTGCAAATCAGTACTTTTTCAATAAAAAAATAGTAAATTACGCTCTTGGCTTTTTGAAAATAATTTCGGTTTAGTGTGTGTGTTATAAATAATAACGACATTAAAATCCGCTCCTGGCGGGCATTACAAGGTGATTATTATTTAATTGCCAAGAAAAAATGAAATTGTAAGATAAAAGCTCTGAGATATTGTGTAGATTTATGCGACCTTTTTTTACACAGCAAAAAAAGCACCAAACTTTCCAACCCTCAATCTGTAAGTTTTAGTAAACAAACAATAGCAAAATGATTTTTTTTTTCAACAAAATGTTAGCAATTTCGTTCTCCCGCTTTTAAAAAGCAGAAAACACTGATTATTGGTGAAAATGAGCGGAGAAATTGAACATAATAAAGTGATTTTTTAGTAAGGGAATTTACAATGTCCCTGTAAGTGAAATTAAAAATTTCGTGAGCAAAAAATTTGTTAGTTTCAGTGCCTGTAATAATAATTTGAGTTAACTTGATGAACGTTGTTTCATAATATGGATAAACATCTTTACAATACTACTAACAATGTTTTAACCGAAGCAGAACAACTATGGGAGAAATGTTTGAATATCATAAAGGATAACGTTAACTGGCGCACCTACCAAACATGGTTCGAGCCGGTGAAGGCCGTTGGCCTTAATGATAATGTACTTACACTGCAAGTGCCCAGCCAGTTTTTTTACGAATGGCTGGAAGAACATTACGTTGAACTTTTAGGAAAAACAATTAAGCGCGTTCTTGGAAGAGTAGGACGCCTCGAATACCGCATAATGATGGAGAGCAGCCTGTCTCAGCGCAACCCTGCTTCTGTTAATATGCCAGGCAGCACACACCCCAAGCCAGTAAAAGAAAATAATTACGTGGACATGCCATTAAAGTGGGATGATCCGCACAATATAAAAACGCCTTATGCTATTCCCGGCCTGAAGCGTATGCAGATAGATCCGCAGTTGAACGGTAACTACATTTTTGAAAATTATGTTGAAGGTGATTGTAATCGTGTTGCCCGTTCTGCAGGCATACATGTGGCGCAGAAACCGGGCGCTACTTCATTTAATCCATTAGTTGTTTATGGAGGCGTAGGCTGGGGAAAAACGCACCTGGTGCAGGCGATAGGCAATGAGGTGCGCAGGCTACATCCTAATAAATCTGTGCTTTACGTCAGCGCGGAAAAATTCATCAACCAGTTCATTGACCATTCCAAAAATAATGAAGTAAATGATTTCATTCATTTCTACCAGCTAATAGATGTGCTGATAATGGATGATATCCACCTGTTTGTTTCAGCAATAAAAACACAGGACGTATTCTTTGCGATTTTTAATCACCTCCATCAAAGCGGCAAGCAGATCATTCTTACAAGCGACACTGCGCCCCGTGATATGGAAGGTATGCAGGAGCGTTTGCTGAGCCGTTTCCGCTGGGGGCTTAATGCGGATATCCAGGCGCCCGATTTTGAGACGCGCAAGGCTATTCTGAGAGTAAAAATGCGCCAGGAAGGACTTGAAATTCCCGACGAGGTGGTGCAGTACATCGCCTATAATATACAGAGCAATGTAAGGGAACTGGAAGGAGCGCTGATTGCATTGTTTGCACAGGCTACTCTCAATAAAAAAGAAATTGACATTGATCTCGCCAAGCGGGTGATGAAGAATTTTGTGAAGACTGCTGCAAGGGAAATGACCATTGAGAATATCCAGAAATTAGTATGCGATTATTACCACGTGGCCTATGACCGCCTGCTTACTAAAACACGCAAACGCGAAGTGGTGCTGGCACGGCAGATAACGATGTATTTTGCAAAGAAATTTACCAAGCAATCCCTTAAGACCATAGGCGATCATTTTGGAGGCTTTGACCATACAACTGTGATCCACTCCTGCCAGACGGTAGAAAACCTGATGGAGACAGATACGGAATACAAAGAGAACCTGCTGGAGATACAGCAGAAGGTGCAACTGGCAAGTATTTAATGTGGAAATGTGCCAATGTGAAAATGTGCTTCTGCATATCGTGACAATGTCATTAACAGAAGATAATTGCTAAACCCGAAGGGTTGATATGATTATAGCAAAATCACAGGATAATGTTTTGAACCCCGATGGGGTGATATAATTTGCCATTTAAGTAAATGACATTGCATATAGCAACAAGATAAATGTAAGATTTCGGGGCAATTGAATAATTATCTGTTTGCACATTGACACTTTATCATTACCTTTGCAGTCCCTTAAAAAGGAAAATACATTTTGCGCGCGGCACGCGCCCAATAAAGGTGAGGTGGGAGAGTGGCCGAATCCAATAGTTTGCTAAACTGTCGTACGCCTTAAAGTGTACCGCGAGTTCGAATCTCGCCCTCACCGCTCTTGAAAATAGTAAGTAGTAGAATGCCCGGGGAGTAGCGCAGGCCGGTAGCGCACCTGGTTTGGGACCAGGGGGTCGCAGGTTCGAATCCTGTCTCCCCGACTGAGTAGAGAAGCCATCCGTATTGGGTGGCTTTTTTCATGCCCCAAAGTCAATTGTGACGCACTTTTCACTGCAATCGCATCATACATATTTTTTGCCGCTACAATTAGTGTTTCTCTAAAGAAACATTGCATTTGCGTCACAAAATCAACCGTTTTATGTCATTAAATCGTCACAGAATTTTCTCCATTCTTTTCATCCGCAATTAAAGCTTAATTATGAACAACGCTTGATTTAGGTAAAAAAGATATTTTGCATATTTATCGAAAATAAATTAATCATTTGATTAAGCAAGTTGTTTAAATCATTTTTTTAATTTTACCTTTGCACCAGGTTATACATGAAAAAGCAACCTGAAATAGAAAAGAATCCCTCAACCGAGGAGAAAATAAAGGAAGCAGCCAGGCGGGTGTTTACGAAGAAGGGTTATGCAGCAACGCGTACCAGGGATATTGCGGAGGAGTCTGGGTTCAATCTTGCATTAATCAATTACTATTTCAGAAGTAAGGAGAAGCTCTTTGATATCATCATGCTGGAACATCTGCAGATTTTCATTCACAGCGTAATGGGAATAGTGAACGACCCTGAAACTACTTTACAGGAAAAGATGGAAATCCTGATAAGCCATTATATAGACATGCTTATCAAAAATCCGGATATCCCGCTTTTCGTTTTAAGTGAAATAAATGCAAACCCGGTAAAATTGATTTCAAAACTTGGCTTTAATAAAGTGCAACATGGGAATATATACTTAGTGAAACAATGGAAAGAACTGGCTGCAACACAAAAACAGCTTTTAATTAATCCAATACATATAATTATGAATGTACTTTCCCTGACCATATTCCCTTTTATTTCAAGCCCGCTGTTAAGAAACCGGACGGGTATGAGTTTAGAAGCATTCAACAAATTAATGGAAGAAAGAAAAAAACTGATACCTGTGTGGATAAATGTAATGATAGGAAATAGCAATACTAATTGAATGATGAATCAAGTGAATAAGAAGTCTCTCGCAAAGGCGCAAAGACGCAATGGGGTTTATTTGACAATAAGGAAATAATAAAAATAAGACTGCAAAGGCCGCTAATGAGAAAGACGTATGTTTATCAGGAGAAAACCTTTAAATGAATGATCGTAATAATCATCAGTAGGCATGTTTATGATTTTTATAAATAACAGTGAAGCTTAAAGTTATGTTCAAACGGATTGCTATTATTATTGGCCTGCTGCTTTTATGCGGCATATCTGACGGGCAGGTCGTATTCCGCTCCTTAGAGGATGTATGGAAATATGCCGACACACATAACATTACTATCAGGACAGTAAAATTTGAACTGGATAAATCAGTTTATGCCAAAAAACAATCTTACAGCGCACTGCTTCCACAGGCCAATGCGACCGCTTCTTATACCGACAATATACAATTACCCGTAACCATATTACCTTCCGGCCTGATACCCGGTATGAAGGGTGGGCCTGTATCTTTCGGACAGCAATTTGCTTATGCCGGTGGCCTTAATGCACAGATGAATATTCTGAACCTGCAAAACTGTTATAATGCCCGTATGGCAAAGCAAACAGAGGAGATGAACATTGATTCGCTTGCCAGTACCCGCAAAACAGTTTACCAGCAACTGGCTACCCAATACTATTCTTACCTGCTGATGCAGGAAGCCGCAAGGCTGGCTGATGCAACTGCAAGTGTGGCCGATTCTGTGTATCAGTCTGTAAACAATAAATTCAGGGAAGGCGCCAACAATGAGGCCAATGTGGACATCGCAAAAATAAACCTGGAGCGGGCGCAGCAAACACAAATTACTTCCCATTACCAGATGCTTACTTCCAGAAACAATATGAAAGCCTTGCTCGGACTATCTGTAAAAGATTCATTAGCTATAGAGACCTCATTAGAGGGCAGCCTTAAAATTGAAGCTGTAGCCCCGTTTGCAGAAGACCCGGCACTGAGACTGGCTTTATGGAAAACAAAAATCAACTTCACCCAGTACAAGATCTCCAACAGCGCTTTCTTCCCCACTGTGAACGTCTTATATAATTATGCCGGACAGCGTTATGATAAAACATTTGAGCCTTTTGATGGGGCTACAGGCGCGGCCGGATGGTACCCTGCGCAATACTGGTCGTTACAGGCGTCCATCCCGATATTCAGCAGCGGTGGCCGTTTTTTCCAGTCGAAAAGAAGCAAAATAAATTATGAGGAGAGCATGGCGCAATATGAAAATACGCAACGGCAATCTGCCATAAATGACGAGAATACAAGGCTGAACTATCAGAAAGCAACCGCAGTGTTAAGCAAAGCGGAAAATGTGATGAAGCTATCGTTCGATAACTACAGGCACGTTTCATATAGGTACGAAGCCGGGCTTGTACCAATAGACGACCGGCTGAATGCGTTTAAAGATTACATTGATTATCAAAACCAATATCTAAACAGTTTATCTGATATGCTGGTACAGCTTTACCAGGTAAAAATCCGCCAACAATCATTTTGATATGAAACGACAAATCTCCATAGTGGCTTTTTTTTTGCTGCTCACCGCCGCTGCATGTAAACCTAAGTATGACGAGGTCATGCCAAAGGTTGCCCCGGTTACTGAAGCTGTGTTTGCATCCGGCGTTATAGAGCCTAAAGACGCTTATACGCTCACATCCTTATCTGACGGATTCATAGTGAAAGCCTATGTAACTGAAAATGACCTTGTACGTGATGGCCAGCTTTTGTTTCAGTTAGACAACAGGCAGCAAAACACACAAGTGAAGATAGCGCAAACCAACCTGGAATATGCCCGGATAAATGCGGCGCGGAACTCCCCCACCCTGTTGCAAATAAAAGCCCAGATATATGCCGCAAGAGTGAAAATGCAAACAGACTCCATGAGCTTGTTACGGTATGAGCATTTGTATACTACAAATTCTGTATCGAAGCAAGACCTTGACAATATAAGAGCCAGTTACCAGAACTCCGTAAGCGCATATAAAACTTCTGTAGAAAATTACAATGCTGCCGACTTCAAGGTAAGCCAGGACTTGAAAAATACTCAATCGCAGCTGCAAAATGCGGTTGCGGGAAACCAATACTATAATCTTATAGCGATAGGCGCCAGTAAGGTTTACCAGATATTCAAAAAGCAGGGCGACCTTGTGCGCAGGGGCGAGCAGGTAGCGCAACTGGGCAACCCGGATTCCATAGTCATCAACCTCGACATTGATGAAGGCACTATCAGCAAAGTGCAGTTGGGGCAGCAGGTATTGGTGGAACTGAATACGGAAAAGAATAAAACTTATGAAGCCCGTATCAGCAAGATCTACCCGCATTTCAACGAAAAATCCCAATCGTATAAAGTGGAAGCCCGTTTCCTGAAGGAAATGCGCGGATTAATATCAGGCACACAATTGCAGGCCAATATAATAACCAACAAAAAGGACAATGCATTGCTTATCCCACATGTATATGTAATTAACGGGAACAAGGTACTGGTACAAAAAGACAAAAAAATTGATACAGCAACTATTACTACCGGTATTGTTTCTGACGAATGGATAGAAGTACTCAGCGGCTTAACTGCAAATGATAAAATTGTAAAAAACAAAAACCCCTGACCCCTAAACCCCTCCCGATGAAAATCGGGAAAGGTTCCGGGGAACAGCTATTTAGCTTTTGTTAGGATTTCAGGGTTTGAATAAAAATTGAGCGGAACCCCTGACCCCTAAAGGGAAACAAGCTATTTAGCTATTGTTAAATTTTCAGGGATTGGATAAATATTGAGCGGATTTTTTTAATAATTGAATCAATAAATAACTTAGCAAATAAGAATAAAATATTAGGAAGATCAGAAATTGGGTTGCTGTTTAAATGTAAGAAATTGAATTAAAATTGAACTGAATTTATACTAAAAAAAGTGATTCAATAAGCATATAAAAACATGGGGAAGCCCCTTTAGGGGTTTGGGGTTTATGAATGTAAATACTGAAATAGCGCTTACCTACCTTTCCGCACGGAAGAAGCAAACGATTATTGCTTCACTGGGCGTTATGTTCGGTATTTCCATGTTCATCTTTATGCAATCGCTGATGAAGGGCACTAACGATTATTTTGAAAAAATGTCTTTCAACAATACTCCGCATATACGTATGTACAGCGAGAATAAGGTGGCCGATAACCACATGATGACAAGTTTCCTCAATGACCCTTCTGTAAAAATACTGACCAATCCCAAACAACTGATACAGTCGCAGGGGCTTACCAACCCTTATGGCATTATCAGGGAGATAAGCAGTAAACCGGAAATTGCAAACGTTACGCCTCAGGTTACTGCCAATGTTATATACACAAGCGGCAGCGTTCAGATAAATGGCAATGTTGCAGGTGTAAATATAGACGAGGAAGATAAGATGTTTGATGTGCAGAGTAATATGGTTACAGGAGACCTGCACGCCCTCAACTGGGTAAACAACGGAATACTTATCGGCAGGGGAATAGCCGACAAACTAAGCCTGCATACGGGCGATAATATTACCGTTACTTCAGGCACCGGCAGCCCCACCATTATGAAGGTGGTAGGGATATTTGCCACCACTGTAAAACAAATTGACGAGACCAAGTCTTATGCCAATATTGTGCAGGCGCAAAACCTGCTGGGTAAAGACAGGAGCTATGTTACCGATTTAAAAATTAATCTGAAAGACTATAACAAGGCATCGCAAGTAGCCCGCGACCTGGAAACAATGACCGGCTATAGGGCGGAGGACTGGGTACGTGCCAACGAACAACTCAAAGCTGCATTTAAAATAAGGGCTATCATTCTCAACTCGGTAATTGGCGTCATATTGCTGGTAGCGGGCTTCGGTATCTATAACATACTGAACATGACCATCTACGAAAAAATAAAGGAGATAGCCATCCTTAAAGCACAGGGATTTTCAGGGCCTGCGGTTACGAGTATCTTTTTGCAGCAGGCTATCTATATTGGTTTGATGGGTGGTATTATTGGTATATGCGTAGGCTTCGGTATCACCTATATGGTGTCGAGGATATATATTGGCGCAGGTACATTGAAGTATTTACCCATGTCGTTTTATATACCTCATTACATAGAGGCTATCTGTTTCGGAATATTAACTACTATAGCCGCCGGATACTTCCCGGCAAGAAAAGCATCAAAAGTGGACCCTGTAACTATAATTCGCGGATAATGGCAGACATAGCATTAAAGTCAACAAACGTAACCAAGTATTTTCATGACCCGGTAACACTTCCGGTGCTGAAGAACATTTCGCTGGAAGTAAAAAAAGGGGAATTTGTATCTATAGTCGGTAAGTCAGGGTGTGGCAAATCAACACTGTTGTATGTGCTCTCTACCATGGACAGAGACTATGAGGGTGAGCTGGAAATAAACGGCCTGAAAGTTACCGGCAAATCATTAAACGATCTCGCCCGGATACGCAATGAGTCTATTGGATTTGTATTCCAGTTCCACTACCTGCTGCCCGACTTTACCTGCCTTAAAAACGTGATGATACCAGCGCTGAGGCTTGGCAAACTTTCCGCCAAGGAAGTAGAAGCGAAGGCGTACGAAAAGCTGAAAATGTTCGGCGTAGAAGAGCAGGCACTGAAAAAAGCCAACAAGCTCTCCGGAGGCCAGCAGCAACGTGTAGCCATAGCACGGGCGCTGATTAATGATCCCGCAATAATAATGGGCGATGAGCCTACCGGCAACCTCGACTCTAAAAATACCGGTATTGTCTTTGACCTGTTCCAGAAACTATCCAAAGAATTCGGGCAAACCATTATCTCCGTAACCCATGATGAAGACTTCGCCAAACGATCAGACCGCATAATAGAAATGGCGGACGGGGAGATAAAGAGCCATGGGTGAATTAATCTGTAACTTAAAATAGCTACGGAATATTTTTTTGAAAATCTCCCTACCCTGATTGGGTAAATAAGCATCGTAAACCTGGTTGCAAAAATGTTTAGCAGTTGGGAATTTGCTCAAATCAAATCCAATTTCAGATAACAAAGTAAGTACGGTTGCATCACTTACTCCCTCTATTTCGAAAAGATTGATCCCGTTGGCCAGTAAGAAAGACCGTTATTCAATATTGATCTTGGGCGCGTTTTTGTTTATTTTTCTGTGGGGATTGTTCAGGCTAAGAAAAAACAGGTGATGAACTGTTATGGGTTAATGGGCAGTTGAAACTGGATAACATTGCAGGGAACGGGCTGCCACCACGACGTAGTCTGGAAACTACGCCTAACAACATTTTTTTTTATGGAACAATACGGGCAATGTTGGGTTATTGTACATCCGCCAATTCGGAACAACCGGAATATTTATATCGCTCATAAAAATCAATGCTTATTTGTTCATAAATTCTATTAAATAAAAAATATTTAGTAGCTTTGTTAAATTTAAATATTTTTTGTTTATGGCAAAAGGTATTATTAGCTTATACTTCATCTTATATATTTATATATTTTTCGCATTAATGTTATTTTTTGCAACAATTCATGCTTTATTTAAAAAAAATATATTAAAATTTTATTTTACATTTATACTTCTCGCATCAATATTTTCTATTCTTACAATAAGAATCATTTATTCTTTCTATATTGATTGGCATAAATATTTCGAAGGCGACAATTTCGTTGAAATGATATTATTGTCTTCATTTATACTTTATTTCGAAATTATTATTTCCATAATAATTTATTTTGCAATTAAGAAAAAAAATTAAATATCATCCTCAATTGAAGGCTCTGAAGATCTAAAACGCATATCTGCTTGGTGGTGTGTTCCTAGAGTAATTGCATCAGGAGATTATGTGCAAACTGGGCAATTCAGATGCAATTTCCTAATGCAGGTGAGTCCTAAACAGGAGACTCACCTGCGATACGGAAACTACAGTAATAGTAAGACTTAACGGATAATATACATCCGCCATTCGGAGAATGGCTACCACGGCGACGTAGTCAGGAGACGACGCCGAACAACGATTTTTTTTATAGAACATAACAGGCAATTTGGGGAAATGGATAATTTCAAGAATATTTGGACAAATTTTTTCAGAACAAGTTTTTTAAACGTGAAAATGGTACAACTTATCCGATACAGCATTAGCATTATTGCAATAGTATGGGTCTTTTGCATTATATCGGCCTGTCACTCGGCAAAAAGGACAGCGCATAAAAGAAATAATTTTCTTTTGCACCTTCGTGTTGATACGGTGAAACTGGATGCGAGAGAGGCATATATAAAGGATTCAAGTATTATCCCATGTCTTGATAGCTTAATTTCTTTAACCAAACAGCTACCAGAATATGACAAAAGGTTTATTCCTATTTATAAGGTCTATTTCAAAAAGAATTATGATACCACATTTGTTGATTTCGGGTCAAATAATATTTACATGAGTTTGCAATTTGTTCCGGTGCTTGGAAACGAAGAATTTTTTGTTCAACCAATTTATAATGTGCTAACTTATAAAGGGCATAGGTTTGTAATAGATGTGCAGTTTGACACTACAAAAGAACTTGATGTAATTGAAGGCCGATTTTTTAAACATACAGATCAAAAGATCGAGATAGAAACGTACAAATTCTTTTCTAATAAACACCATAAATACCTTTATTCGAATCTTGACCAGTTGTATAAAGCTACTTGGGACAATAAGCTTGAATATTTATATAAAAATGAAAAGCTTTATTATGAACGTCGAATTTATCGACCAATAACTGAAATAATGATTAAATCAGAAAATTGGAAACCTGGGCAAAGGGAAAGTATAAAGTGGTAGGATAGTTTGGAGTGTTACCCACCCGTTGTTCCTGATTCATAGCGCTGAAAATTCAGCGACAAAGTGAATATAACCCACTCACGCGAACATCGAAGACCATTACCTTGCACAATTTTATCCGGCGCGGTGTATAGCTTGTGTGAACTAAAGATGTAGCGCTGCTACGCAAAAAAAGCCCCGCTTATTATCGCGGGGCTCCGTTTACTACTCATTCTCAACTATAAACAAACATTTTCAAATTTCAAATTGCCACCTTCCTACTACATTTCCATCACGTTCCTACCACATTTCCTTCACATTAATACGTCATCCCTGTTCCCATATTTACCTTCATTCCCGATTTGGGCATGTCATTAATGATATTTACAGTTTCAGATATATATATATCCTTACTGAGGTTTTTCAACCATTCTTTATTCTTGGTAATAGAAGCACTGTCTAAATTTATCCTGTTCATATCTGCAGGTGCGTTAGTCATATCTAAGGTTAAAGCTTTTTTCTGTAGTTCTTCCAGCTTTTTGGATGTTGCATTCAGTTCATCCTGGTATTCCCTATACTTCACTTCATTAAGCGGCACCTTATTATTATCTTTTTTCTTCTTCATATATTCAGAGTTCTCCTTTATCAGCGTAAAAGTAGGATTGGCGCTGATACGGCTCTGGCTCAGTTCAGCAAGCTGTTTTACATTGCCAATACTGTTTACCTGTTTATAATTCGCCGCCGGTATTTCGTCCCAGGGCAGCGCAGCTTTTTGATTACGTTCGCCCAGTTCATCATCATCATAACTGTCATAACGATCTGGAATGGTAATATCCGGCGTTACGCCTTTAAGTTGTGTGGAACCGCCATTGACCCTGTAAAATTTCTGCATGGTCAGCTTCAGTGATCCCAATGAAGCATCTTGTCCACCTGTTGTATCATTTTGCAACCTCAGGTGGTTCATTGGAGAAACCATAGCGTCCAGGTCGGCCATTTTTTGCACCGTTCCTTTACCGTACGTCATAGCGCCAACAATTATTGCGCGTTTATAATCCTGCAATGCGGCAGCGAGAATCTCAGACGCCGAAGCGCTGCCTTCATTCACCATTATTGCCATAGGTCCTCTATACAATATGCTGTCCGGGTGGGAAGCTAAAACCGACGGAGAAGAATGGTTACTTTTCACCTGCACTATCGGTCCGGTTCCTACAAACAGACCGGCCATATCCACAACATCTCCTAATGATCCTCCGCCATTATTGCGCAGGTCGAGGATAATGCCATTTACTCCTGCATCTTTAAGTTTTTTCACCTCTATGGCTATATCAGCAGAGCAGGTACGGCCGCTGGTATGGTTAAAATCGCCGTAAAACTCCGGCAGGTATATATAGCCTACAGGGCCGTCTTTACTTTTAATAATTGCCGACTTCGCGAATGTTTCTTCCCTTTCCACAACGCCCCTGGTGATAGTTATCACCTTAACTGAACCATCTGGTTTCTTTACAGTCAGGCTCACTTTTGTGCCATTATCACCGCGAATCATTTTCACCACATCATCCAGTTCATAGCCTTTTATATCCACAGGTTCTTTACCGAACTGAGCCACTTTCGTTATTTCATCTCCTGCTTTCAGTTCTCCCTGCTTCCATGACGGGCTGCCTGTAATGATAGAAAGTACGGTTACCTTATCGTTTTCAGGGCTTAGTTGTGCTCCTATTCCATAGAAAGTACCGCTCATCATTTCATCAAAATTCTTTTTATCTACAGGCGGGAAGTAAGAAGTATGCGGGTCTTCCGTTTCTGCTATTGAGTTTACATAAAAGGTAAAGCGGTCGTTGTCTTTCCTTTTATTAAGGAACTTAAACCAGCGTACATAACTCTTCTTTACATCCTCACGGGCTTTTGCCTCCAGTTCGGCGTCGGTTTTATATTGGGCGTTTACCGAGTCTTTATTTTCCTTCTTTTTTTCCTGTTCTTTTTTCAGGTCCACATATTTTACCAGCACCTGGAATTTAATGTGCTGACGCCATTTTTCCATCTTTGCCGCGTCATCTGACGCATAATTATCTTTATCCGGATTCAGTTGTATCTCCTCATTCGAAGTAAACGTAAATGGCTTCTGGAGAATTTGCTGATAATATACAGTGTCGTTATTTATCCGCCTGAGAAAAATAGCGTCTAAAGTATCAAAGAATTCTATGGAATTGTTTCTAATCTCATCATCTATACTAAACTCATACGCTTTCAGTTTATTAACGTCCTGCTGGGTAAAGTAAATTTTTTCCGGATCGAAATTGCTGACACATCTGCGATACACTCTTGATGAAAAGGTATCATCTAAACTTTTGGGGGAATAGTGCCCCTCCTGAATGGTCCTCATTACGGTCTCTATTACCAATATCCTTCTGTCATCAGACGAACGGTCTTTGGCTGTTGTGTACTTAAAAGAGAAAAACGCGGCCAGTCCTCCAACGATTAATAGCGGTATCAGGATTTTATTCTTCATGAATTTCAACATAATTATTTACTTAATTGACTAAAAACAAATGTAGGTTAATTGCTGTTAATAAAAAGGTAATAACACCCTGCTCACCCCCAGCCCCTCCCGCTGAAATAGCGGGACCTTGTTCCGGGGAGTTTCCCTCATTATCTGCACAATATCTGTAAAGTTGTGCATAAAAATGATGCCCAACAGCCAAATAACTAAAAGCTTCTTATTTTTTGAATGATTTTCGAATTAATTGTACTAAATAAATCTGCTCAATTTTTATCCAATCCCTGAAAATTTAACAATAGCTAAATAGCTTGTTCCCCTTTAGGGGTCAGGGGTTGGTGTACTATATACTGCATCCTGATTCCCAAAGCATGTAATTGTGTTTTCCCGTGCGCATTGCGCTCAATATAGAATATGGTATCATTAATTGCTGAAACCAATTGCCCAAAGCCATCCAAAGGTATTTTCGTTCCGGCCAGTTTCTTTACAAATGCTTCCTCAGCTTCCGGAAGCCCAGTACTGCTTTCAGGACGGTAACGCGCCCTGATCGCCAGTTCCAGCAATTGGATCACGTACGTCAGGAAATTCTTTTGCTGCTCCCTGCCCGACTTAGCCCAGTCATCGGCAAATTTGGCGATACCCAGCCCGTTTTTGGTAAACAGCGCGTTGAACAAATTCCTGACATCCTGGAACAGGTCATTATCCGGTTGCCGCACTAACCGCAGCGCTTCGGAATAACTACCCATGGCTATGTGGGCTATCTGTGCCGCATGTCTGGGGTCGGTAAGCGAGCGGCTGGACAATGCCAGCGCGATATCTCCGGCGCTGATAGGCGCCAGCCTCACTTCCTGTGTCCTGGAGAGGATTGTCTGGAGGACATCCTCCGTATTTTCCGCCACAAATATCATGATAGTATCACCGGGCGGCTCTTCTATCAATTTCAGCAGTTTGTTTCCTTCCTTGCCCAGATATTCGAGCCGCCACATCAGCAATACCTTTTTGCCGCCTTCATAAGATTTCAGGTTCAGCACATCTATTATCTCATTACATTCATCGGCGGTAATATTGCCCTGCTTGTTTTCGGCATTGATGTGCTGCAGCCAGTCGTAAGTAGTGCCATAGGGCGACTGCTTTATAAACTCCCGGAACTCCTGCATATAATGCCTGCTCATGGCCTTAGCGCCGCTTTTAGGCGGAATGGATGGGAAACTGATATGCAGGTCAGCATGTTCCAGTTTTGAGGCCTTGCTGCAGCCTGCGCATTTTCCGCAAGCATCAGACTCACTCTTATTTTCACAGAAAATAAACTGCGCCAGCGCCAGCGCCATAGGCAGGCCCCCCACCCCTTCGCCGCCCGTAAGCAGCAAAGCATGAGGAAACACATTATTGTGCCACATCTTCAATAACCCATCCTTAGCGGCCTGCTGGCCAACGACATTTTCAAAATTCAAAATTCAAAATTCAAAATTCAAAAGCCAAAAGTAGGAAGGAAAAGGGGAAATGCAATTATTGGGATTTGAATCAAGTTTGATTCATTCTAATTGTCATCAATTATACCTGACGACCCACCGGAATTCACTTCAAAACGATCTACATTTTTCATTTTTTTCTTTTTTATGAAGGCTCCATTCCAAGGATTGAAAATATACATAATGTAATGGGTGGTGATGTAAGTATTACTATATTTTAACTCTTTCTCACGGTATGTTTTTTCCAGAACTCGCATTTGGTATTCACCATTGTATAAAGAGATTTTATGTAGGCTATCAGAAGCCTGTTGTCGGGCTTTCGCGGGCCTAGAATCATCAGGGTACAAAAACTGAAAATAACTTGCAGAAGAAATACCTCCTATGCCGCTTTATTATCTTTCTTGCTTATAAGAATGCTCATCTGGTAAAGCACTTCTGGGTCAATGTCAAGTGTGGCATTCAATAACTTTCCGGAGGTATCTTTCATTTTTATTAGTCCGTTCCAGAAAAGTGTTTGTGTTTCAGCATCCAGTTTTACTTTCATGAAGATGCTTTTATCCAGCAATTTTTTATACACACTTCCCGGTTCATCCGCCCATTCCCTGATTTTCTGTTCCATTTGTATTGCCCTTATTTCTCCGTTTTTCCATTCACAAACAACTGTAAATAGAGTAACGTCAATAATTTTTTGAATACGGTGCAGCATATATATTATTTCCCCGCCTATCTTTTTTTTTATAAACCTCGCTTCTATGACCTATTCTGATCACTTCTATAATGAGTTGAGCATCTTCAATTCTATAAACAATCCTGTAATCTCAGCTCCTTACCCAGTATTCTTTATCGCTTCCTTCTATGTGATGAGAATAACCGGTACAGTAAAGCTAAGAAAAAACAATACACCCACCGTATGGCATTATTATTTTGCTTTCAAATTTTGTATAAATTTGTAAAGAACAATTATTATTATGAACACTTCCATTACAGATATTAGAAAAAAAGCCAAAAAAGGTATAGACCGCGCTGATGATACTACGGTGAAAATGATACTGGCGATGCTCGAAGTACAGGAAAAAGAAACGGAAGAAGAAACGGAATTTGAAAAAGAAATGCTCCGCCGTTTTGAAGATTATGAGCAGGGAAGAATTAAAACCTACACACATGATGAGTTGGTAGCTCATGCAAGAAATTCTTTTGCCGAACATCAAAAATCAATTAAATGATTGATTACGTTATTGATTACCATGCAGGTGCATTGGTTGATTCCGGCAATGCATATATCTGGTACGAATTGCAACAAAAAGGATTAGGCGAAAGATTTTTAAAAGAAGTGGAGCGGACAAAAGAGCTTATTTCATTATCACCTGAAGTATATGGCGCTAAATCAAGAAAAGGCTATAGGGAAGCCCTTGTAAAAGATTTTCCGTACCTCATCGTTTATAAGGTTTATCCCAAAAAGAAAAGAATATTTGTCAGCGCTATCCACCACGAAAAAATGAATCCAAATAAAAAATACAGGAAATAATATTTTGCAAATTTTCGCTCTTTCTGTGTTTCGTCCTTCGCGGACGCTGTGGCATCAGAATACCGATGAAAAAGCGAATAACTATTCCTCGAAATCTATCTTCATTCCTTCAAAGAATTGGGCTGGATTTACCCGCAAAGCCTGAGCTAATGAGATCAGGAGATCCATAGAAACAGAATGTTCTCCTTTTTCAATTCTTCTGATAGTTTTCTCGTCCACTTCGGCATAAAAAGCAAGGGTAGCCTGAGTAAAGCCTGCTGCTTTTCTAAGCATTCGTAACCTTTTACCAAATTGTATAATCTGAGTACTGTTTCTCACGCTTCAAAAGTGAAAATAAATAAAAAAAGATAGCGGACATATTTGCCCGATTTTAAATTTTCTTTTGTAAGTTTGCTCTATAAAACCGTCAATTACCATGGCCACCAAACCGCAACTATCCGAACGTTTAATGGAGGAGGTAGTATATTTTATGGAAAACACGCCACCTGTACGGCTCAATATGAACCTTCGGCATTTGTTTATGAATTACCTTATGTTTTGCCAGGATGGCCACGGTTTTGATCTGGACGACCTTTTGTGGGATCTTTCCAATCTCATGCAACTCCTGGACATAGCCGGGGGAAGAAATAAAAGAAAATAATGCGGGGAACCGTATTCTGAAAAAATGAAAAAATCGAAATGAGTATAAATTTTCCCGCCCCCTCCTAGTCTCGTCCTTAGCGGACATGGAGGCATCCGGGTACTGAAGCTGAGATAGCAATTGCTCCGTATTTCCCATATGCCACCTTAATATCTTTCTGCAAAGTAATCCAAATAGTCCTGTTTTTTCTGTAACTTGTATTTAAATTCCTTTAAGAATTACTATTATTGAATAGTGGTCTATTTTTACAATTGACACAGCTATAATGCGACTTATGAGAAAAACCATATACTTTGTACTTCTTTTTGCTTTAGTTGCTTGTATTTTCGTACAGATACCTGCAATGGCGCAGCATAGCAAGGAACATCTTATCCTTTTAAATACTGGCACTATAACCCCTGATGCAAATGCCCGCCAATGGCTCGAAAACAGTTCTCAGGGGCCCATATCCGGCGAACCTGTGCAGGTACTCATTCATTTCAGCAAGCTGCCAACCCCTGAACAGCGCACGCTTTTGCAGGAGGAAGGCATTACCCTGCTGGATTATATTCCTGATAATACATTCACAGCCATGGTACATGTACCATCTAATACAGAACGGATTTTATCAACACCTATATACGGCATCATCAATACCAAACCGGAATGGAAAGCCAGCGAATATGTATGGAATCAGGTAAGCGCGGAAAACGGTATGATTGAAGCGCTCGTTTCCTTTTATCCCAATATAGATGCAGCGGCAATCAAACAATTTATCTCCGGCATTGGCGGGCAGGTAGAACCCAGCCCTATGGAGCGTTATAGCTCCTATAAAGTATTCGTTGCTGCAAGCAAAATTTATGCTATAGCGCAATGGTATGGGGTGCGTTATATAAGCCCGGTTACCGGTATGGTCCCTTACGACCTGCAATCAAGACCGGCGGTTAAAGGAAATGTAGCGGTTACTTCCCCTGCATTTGGCGGTTATGGGTTGGCCGGGGATAGCGTTACTGTTGGAGTGGGTGACAATTGCTCCGGCATTTATCATGCAGACCTTAAAGACCGCATCACTAATTTTAATCCCGCTCCCCTGTCCCACCATGGCGAGCATGTGAACGGCCTTGTTGGCGGCGCAGCTAGCCTGGACCCGCTGGCTGCAAGCATGGCACCCCACGTTTCACTGGTTGACTTTTTATACGACCTCATACTGCCCGCCACAGGCGCTATGTATCATGATTATAACATGACCATCACCAACAATTCATATGGTGTTTTGCTTGGCAGTTGCAGTTATTCCGGTACATATGATGCCTACTCACAATTTCTTGATACTCTGGCTATACAATACCCTTATGTGCAACATGTTTTTGCATCTGGCAATGATGGCGGCATGAATTGCACTCCATACATACAGGGTTTTGCGACTGTGGGAGGAGGTTACCAGCCCGCAAAAAATAATATCGTTGTTGGCAGTATGACCGATTTCTTAATAGAGGCAGGAGATGAATCTCGCGGACCGGTAAAAGACGGGCGATTGAAACCAGAGATAATAGCTATAGGACTTGGCTCCTACTCTACCATTGATATAGACCAATACGCATGGTCGGCAGGTACCAGTATGGCATCTCCGCAAGTTGCCGGAGGACTTGCTGAACTTACACAGCGATACAAACAGCTAAACAGCGGTGCACAGCCACGGGCAGACCTGTTGAAAGCTATTTTGCTCGATGGAGCTATGGATTTAGGTAATCCGGGGCCTGATTACAGCTATGGGTTTGGAGGAATGGATATATACCGTTCCTTACAAATAATAGACAATGCACATTTTACCAGTAACACTATTGCTAATGGCGATGTACAGTCTTTCAATATTACTATACCGTCTAATACCGCCCAGGTAAAGGTAATGCTGTATTGGAACGATGTACCTGCAAGCCCATCTTCTTCCAAACAATTGGTAAATGACCTCGACCTTACAGTTCAAGATCCTGCATCGGCTGTTCACCTGCCATTAATTCCTGACCCAACTCCTGCCAATGTGAATAATAATGCCACCGAACAAGCCGACCATCTTAATAATATTGAACAGGTAACAATTACAAATCCTGTTGCCGGGAACTATACAATTAATACGCACGGCTATAATGTCCCATCAGGAACACAGCATTATGTAGTGGTTTATGACCTTATTCCAAAGGGCGTGAAACTGACATTCCCATTGGGTGGAGAACAAATTTCAAATGTGGATAGTATGCGTATATTTTGGGACGCAGTTACGGATGGGAATTCTTTCACCGTACAATTTTCAAATGATAACGGCTCAAACTGGATGACATTATCCAATAACATACCACCCTATTGGAGGTACATTTCCTTTATTCCGCCTGCAGCGAATACCGGTAATTGCCTTGTCCGTATTTCGAGAAATAATACAACTGAAACCGGAATATCCGGCAGGTTTTCAATGAATACCCAACCCATAGTGTCTCTGGATACATCTCAATGTCCCGGCTATGTGAACATACACTGGTCAGCAGTTCCAAACGCCACTTCTTATAAAATGCTATGTAAAAAAGGATTTTATATGCAGGTAGTGGATTCAGTAACTGATACTACCTGGTCATTTAGCGGCATGTCGTTAACTGATAAGTCTTACGTAGCGGTGCAACCCATTATTGATGGGGTATCCGGTTACCGTAGTGTGGCGGCAAGCCGCATTGCCAATTCCGGCAATTGTACCAAACCTGTTTCTTTAGGGGACATTATGATAGAAAAGATCGTGTCTCCATCCAGCGGCAGGATGTTTACCAGCTCGCAATTTGGGGCTACTACACCGGTACAGGTCAAAATCAGGAACCTTTATTTTGTTGATTGCAATAACTATACCTTGTCTTACAGTGTTAATGGCGGCACATGGCAGACATTAACAAATCCAGGAACAATCCCTGCCAAAAACGATACTATTATCAGCATACCGGGCATATCTTTTACCGCATTGGGAACTTACAATATTGCGGTAGCAATACATAACCTTGATTTTACCGACCCTCAACCCAATAATGATTCTACAGCTTTCACCATCCTTAATCTCCCTAATGATACTATAAATCTTGCATCGCCATTTTCAGATGGTTTTGAAACAATCGGAAAATTTTCTGTTACACATGATTCAATCGGAGTATCCCCAAATGCCCATTGGGATTTTTTCTGTAGCAGTAAAGATACCGGCAGATTGCGATCTTTTGTTGACGATGATGTTACCATTACCGGCAATCGCTCCATCAGTCTTGATGACAATCAGAATATCCGTAATGGAAGCAAAAATAATTTTCAGGGTACGTTTAACCTTTCCAATTACGACACGGCAAATACGGAGGTAAGGGTTGACTTTGATTATATCTTACATGCTATACCAAAGTCGGCAAATAACAATATAGTATCTGCGCGGGGCAGCGACACTTCAGCATGGTACAAATTATTCGCTTACGATCTCAATGCTTACCCCGGCAATGTAACCCATGTATCATCCCTTTCGCTTACGGATGCGTTACGGTTCAGTAAACGGAATTTTTCCGGCAGCACACAATTATCCTTCGGGCAAAATGACTCTTCCCTTATCGCTGCAAAGGATTATGGTAATGGCCTGACGTTGGATAATTTTACCATTTACACAGTAACTAATGATGCTTCGCTGGCTGGTATTGTCAGCCCTTTTCCCGGCAATTGCGGGTTACCTTCTTCTGTGCCGCTTATCGTTCAGGTTCATAACGGAGTCAGCAATACACTCTATAATATCCAGTTGTTTTACAGTATGGACAGCGGGACGGTTTACACAGGAACTATTGATTCCTTAAAGGGGAAAAGCGATATTAAATTTACGTTTTCAAAGCAATTGAATATTGCGCAGGGTTCTACACATATTTTGAATGTATGGCTTAAAGAAGCCGGAGACAGCTATATCCATAACGACAGTATATTGAACTATCATATCCGTAACAGCCAAATCATTACATCCTATCCTTATCTTGAAAACTTTGAGTCAGGCGATGGCGGCTTTTATAGTGACGGGTTCAAGAACTCCTGGCAATATGGTACTCCCGCTTCACCCAAAATTAACAGGGCTGCAAGTGGTAAAAAAGCGTGGAAAACCAATCTTAACGGGCATTATAACAACCTCGAAAAGTCTTATTTGTATTCTCCCTGCTTTGATATATCGCAATTGGCCAATCCAATGCTGAGTTTCAGCGCGGCTTTGGATGTGGAGAACTGCGGCGGCACACTTTGTGATGCTGCCTGGATCGAATACTCCTTCGATGGCGCTACATGGAAAAAATTAGGAACCAGGGGACAAGGTACTAACTGGTATGATTCCACATTTGACCTATGGAACACCGAGGGATTCTCCCGCTGGCATGTGGCAACTATCCCGATACCTGTACTTGGTTCAGGACAAACAACCCATTTCCGTTTTGTAATGTCAGCCGACCCGGGTGTTACATTTGAAGGCTTTGCCGTGGATGATATTCATATTTATGACCTTGTCAATCCAATTGCCCCCGCTACAGGAGTTGCTACCCTGGGAAAAGATTTGGCAGGCAGTACCTGGTCGGATTATTTACTCACAAATAAATTACTTGCTGCTGTTCAGCCAAATCACCAGAATATAGATAATGCCGAAATAACGCTTTACGCACAGGATACTTTGAGCAATCCCACAGCTACGCAATATACAATGCCACGAAGCTATACTTTCAAGGCCCCACAACCCGTTACCAATAATTCAGGTATCCGCTTATACCTTTTTGATAGTGAGGTGGTAAATGTGATCAATGATACTACCTGCCCTTCCTGCACACCGCTCGCGGATGCTTATTCGCTTGGTATCACACAATACAGCAACACAATTAACACTAAAATTGAAAACGGCACAATGACCGATGATACTGGTGGCGCCTTCACTTATTATCCCTACCCTTCCATAAAGTGGGTGCCTTATGACAAGGGATATTATGCAGAGTTTTCAGCAAAACCATCTGCCGAATTCTGGTTTAATAATGGCGGACCAACAGGTAATTTCCCGGCTAACAGTGACTATCTCAATTTCCTGGCTTTCAAAAGCGGGCAGACAGTTGCCACGTATTGGTACTCGCTCATTGATACCATGGTAAATACCTATACTGTTCAACGGTCAGACAATGGAAAAACCTTTACTTCTTTATCAGACTTACCTTCAAGGCATCTGAATCCCGGGCAATATACCTATTCTGATTCAGTCAACATTACGGCAGACAGCGTTCTGTACTACAGGCTGCGATGGACTATGGCAGGTAAAAACGGATACAATTATTCACCCGTCCGTAAAATTGACTATTCGGATTCCGGCTCCAGCCTGGTAACCATGGATGCCCGCATGATAACCCATCAAAATGTATTGGTCAGCTGGACGTCTTATATTGACCCTGTTGTACACTACTATAAACTTGAACGGGCTATCGGGAACGGTAATTATCTCGTTATCAATAATACTTCCCCGTTCCATCTTTATAGCCAGCAATATTCTTTTATGGATAATCCCGGTAATGGTATTCATATGGGCACCCCCATTCATTACCGTCTTACTGTAGTTTTAAACGATGGCAATGTAGTAGTACTACCCGTACATACCATAGAATGGATAGACAACAATTCGGTGGCCAATATATTCCCCAATCCAACCTATGATGGAAGCATTACGATTAACTGGTATGCAGATGCCGGAACGCTTATGCACATAAACTTTTCAGACATAACCGGCAGAAAAATGTATGAAACGACCGCGACCTCTATGCAATGGAATAATACCACCCTTATTCAGACGGCCAATTTCGCCAAAGGAGTTTATTTAGTTCATATAATTATTGGAGACGGGGTGTTTGCGGCTAAGGTGGTTTATTATTAGGGCATCTCTAAAAACTACATATTTTTCCTAAACAAATTATATGAGTGATTTTATTTTATGTTTGGGTCCTTTACATTTCTAAAATTTTCATTTCAAATTGATTTTTGTTTCAGATTTTTCATTATTTTTTCATTATAA
>CAISOH010000452.1 GCA_903887005.1 uncultured Bacteroidota bacterium
AGTTTTGTTTTATTATATTGTTTTAATATAGCTTCATATTGACAATAAAAGGTTTTAAAATCCTTGTAATTATTAACTAATATTTCAAATCCACAAATTTTTATTGTTGCGTTTTTTTCCCTTGCTTCATAGAATTGTATTTTCAACACCATTTTTAAATATTTTGGCTTTTTTATTAATCTATATGTCATATTACCACGGTAATTTATCTGTATTAATAAATGGTTTTATATCGTTAAGTCCTTCCAATTGTAAATAATTAAATGCGTTGGATTTTTGGCAGATATTCCAAACCTCAAAAATGGTCAGTTTTTCATATAATTCAATTTGACCATTTATATAATTTGCATCTATCATATCTATAAATATTATTTATCATGTTTTCAATATATGGCTTTTTACTTGCTTTCTTATGATTGCGCAAAATATATGTTGTTTCAAATCCGGTGAAAGCTTCGACAGGAGCCTATTCCAGCGGTTTAGCGCATCCACCTAATGTGGACGATTGTATAGTGTTACAGGAACACAATCGAGACATGACTAGTGGAATTTATATATATATGAAAATGGAGCGTGGGAGAATGACCGGAATGCAAGATTAGCCTTTAAAGTGCTGTTTTAGCCCTAAATTTGGCTTTTAAAGGGTAAAATAAAGAGGCGTTAACGGAAGATCATAAAAATAGAGAATTAATTAGGTTATTAGGTTTTGAGTTAAATATTATATTATTTTCTATTTTAGATAATTTCCTTCATAAAATAAAGAAACGCCAAAATGGATTAATGCCATATTGACGTTTAAAAAGGATATATCCATTAATTGGAATTTGTTTATCATTTATCAGGGTGCGATAAATATCGTGTGCTATATCCATGTGATTTTTCAGCAACGTATTCATTATAGCAGCCCTCGAAAAAATTCCTTTTTCATTTGCCTTTTTGTTTATCTTCGTTTCGGAATTTGGATGTATTTTTTGTCCAATATACTTATGAAAGGATTTAAAAAAGTCGGGATAGTTATAGCAGGTGATTATGATATAAATAAAAAATCAACAGTAATTAAATTTAAATATCTTCACGTGTAAAATGTTTTGAAGATAAAGATTGTCATTTAGCAATATATGCATGTAATAGGATTACATCACGGTAGTAAAATTGCAGAGATTACTAACAATTATTCAAATATAAAAATCGCAGGAAAAGACAATTTTGAAAAACAAGAATTGAAGCGATCATATCATAATTTTTATTGCCGAATCAATATTTAAAATAATTTAATGTCAAATATTTAATGTCAAATATTTAATGAGAATAAAGACTTATATATATACTATTTTAATGACTATTTACGCAACAACAGTTAGTTCTCAAGTGACTATTAAAGAAATTGAAAAAATAGTTGATACAGTTAAAATTGTAGAATTACCTCCAGCATATGATAGTATTGAAAATTTTGAAGATGCTTTCGATAAAGCAGATGACATAAGACAATATATAGGATTGGAACTGTTTCTACCTCCTGAAAGCGGTATTTCAATAATTAATCCCGAAGGAAGACCATTGCCGTCATCTAATAAATATTATACAATAATTGCTGTTAATAGTAAAAAAAAATATCGGAATGAAGATGTTATTGAATTTATGATGCGAGAAAAAGAAAGTGGTGATACCATTTCTTTTGAACCTTATCAACAAGATAATTATAATCCAGATGGATATACAGATCATTACACAAGTCGTATTGACCTTTTTATTTTAGTGCCTTATTTCGTTAAACAAAAGAAACTCTTTGAAGGTAAAACAATAATATCTCCCGACAGGCATCTCGACTGGCATTTTGGTTGTAAAGACTTAATTACAAATAAAGAAGTGATAGTTGAACCAAATAGTAGGTGGACTTGTGAAGTTTCATTAATTAAGAATTTGCACTTAAAGCGAAATGATGGAAAAGAGAATCATCCAGATGCCAGTTATTGCATTTACTATATCCTAAAAAATAATAAAAATGAAACTATAGCCTTAGAGAATGGAGTATCAGATATTCAACTTTATTCCTTTAAAGTTTTAGAAAAACATTTTTATTCTATACCTGTAGGTAAAAAGAGCACGTCTTTACGTTTCTGCAATGACAACAGGGAAAGATTCATTATGAATTTGGATAGGAATTTCTATTCATTTTTGAGTGGTGGTGGTTATGATGGTTGTACGTGGTCTGGTTTAGATAAAAATAAAGTAAAATTTAAAAACCAATTTTATCATTATAATGATTGGGGCCACCAGGGCGGATTTCATTTTAGAACTGAAGAAGAATATAATGAAGAACAAAAAGAAAAGAAATTAACTCAAGCGGCTGTTGTTGAAAAAGGAAAAAATGAAGAAGCGAACGAAAGAAAAGAGAAGGAAAATCATTTATTAGTGTGTACGAATAAATTCGGTCAATATAATGGAACATTAATTGCGCAAGG
>CAISOH010000453.1 GCA_903887005.1 uncultured Bacteroidota bacterium
AATTTGAAATGAAAATTTTAGAAATGTAAAGGACCCAAACATAAAATAAAATCACTCATATAATTTGTTTAGGAAAAATATGTAGTTTTTAGAGATGCCCTAAAATAACTAGAGGACACAATCCTCCATCAGAAGAATTTGTAAATGAACCAAGAGAAAAATATGTAAGGTTCATTCAAATTCGTGATTTTGAATCAAATGAACATGCAACGTATGTCCCGTTAAGCCATAAATTGAAAGTCGTTAAAAAAGGAGATATATTGATGGCTGCATATAGACATATTGGAAAAATTTCTCGAAATATGGAAGGCGCTATTAATGTGGCATCATTAAATTTGAGACAATAAATCCTGAAATATTATTGAATGACTTTATTGAGATTTTAGTGCCCTCAAAATATATTAAGGATGAGTTACTTAAAGTTTCTGAGCGAGCCCATATCCCTTCTACTTCGGTTGAATTAATTTATGATTTAAAAATTCCGTTACCAAATATAAAAATTCAAAAAGAGATAATTGCAGATTTTAAAGCAATTCAACAAACATTAAGTGATTTAAAAAAAATGAAAATTAAAGCAAATCAAAAAATACAAAAGATAATTAATGAGGTATGGGGAATGGAATTAAAAGAACCCAAGGAGGAGAAAGAGGAGGTAGTGTATGAGGGAGCATGAATACCCGGCATTGCTGCCGAAGGGGTTTAAGGATATTAATGAGGAGGAATTGTTTAAGGAATTTGTGTCGCCGTTTCATGACGGGCATGAATACCGGGAGCAGTTACTGAATACCTTTAACCAATTTCTCAGGCGGTTTAAGGCGCTTGGCGTAATGGCAGAAATATGGATAGACGGCTCATTCAGTACCTATGCACCAGACCCGGCAGATGTGGACGTGGTATTTTATTTCAACTTTGAAGAAATAGATCGTTTGCCGGAAAATAAAAAAACAGAATTTGAAAAACTTTTTTCAGATAAGAAATTTATGCGAAATTTGTATAGGGTAGAGGTGTATATGGCAAGATATGGCAATGAGGACGATTATAAAAACTGGCAAAAGATATTTGGCACATTTTATGATAATATAACACCGAAAGGGATTTTCAGAATGCATTACAACAACTAATGAGAGCGCCAACAAAAGAACATCTCCAGACATTTGAAACTCTGCTTGCCGACCATAAAAAACAGTTGGCGGAGCATCCGGACAGTTTTTTTTATCGCGTACTTGTAACAAATACTGAACAATCGCTGGAGAAATTAAGGGAGCAGGAAAAACAAGCAAAACAGGAAAAAAAGGGTACCGGAAAGAAGAGATTGTCGGGTAATGAAGCTACGGCAACCGACATACCGGTTATTAACAAGCTACAGGCTTTGGGATGGAAGGAAGGCGATACCCTGCTCTACCGGCAAAAGTTTACTTTAGATGAAGACCAACAAAAAGCGTATCCCGGCTGGAAATCAGTAGAACCGGATATTACATTGCAGGATTTGAACGGTACCATACTGGCGGTAATAGAAAATAAGCTGGATGATGAAAAAAAAGACCTGCTGAAATTACGTACCGTATGCACAGGGGTATTAAAACCAAGGTTTCTGTATGCCTGCAGCAGGGAGCGGATATTGTTTTATGATAATGAGTGGCGCGGACTTGAAGCAGGAGAATTCAGGCAGGTAAATGGTTTTATGAGCCTCGAGGAAATGAGGCTGAAAACAGAACAGCAAAAGAAAATAACCTCAACACGGGAAATATCTATAGATACAACAATAGCCGGCGGTTATGACCCGGTTATAGGAAAGGAGCGATATTACCAGACTGACTGCATACATACGCTCATAAACCTATATAGGCAGGGAAAACGAAAAATGCTGGTGCATATGGCTACAGGGCTTGGCAAAACAAGGTTGAGCGTTGCCTTCGTAAAAGCTTTGCTATCTAATGGGCTTGCAAAGAAGATTTTATTTGTTGTTGACCGTCGTATGCTGGCAAAACAAGCTGTGGATAAAGGATTTGCACTTATCAGTAAGGAATATCCGAGCAGTTGGGTGACAACCAGTAATTGCAAATCGAGAAAACATGCCAATATTCACGTGGTTGTGATTGATACACTGGAATTGATTCATAGTGAAATACCGTCCACCTTTTACGACCTAATTATCGTTGACGAGTGTCACAGAAGTATAAACATAAACCGCAAGCTGATTTTTGACCATTTTTTATGTCCGAGGATAGGGTTAACGGCAACTCCAAGAATTGCAATACCTAAAACAAATAAAGAAATACCTGAGGAAGACCTTGCCATAATTGATACGTATAAACTCTTTGGTTGTGAAACCGGGGAGCCTGATTATCAATTTAATCTTCAAAGAGGCATTGATGAAGGTTTCCTCGCACCTTATAAACCTATTGAACTCAAATCGCACCTGATAACAGAAGCTGAAGGCGCAGGGATAAATGTAAGTTATGTATTTGAGCCTGACAGTGAAGTGAGGATTGACTTAACCGACCCTAAAAATATAAAATTAGCGCAGCTAAACAGAAAATTTGTAGCGGAAGACAATTGCAATATTATAGCTGAACAATTAAGGAAGAACACCCAATGGGGAGAAAAAGTAATCCTCTTTGGCGTGAGCCAGGGCCATTGCATAGAACTGGCAAAAGCGATAAATAAAGTTTTTGATAAAAATTTTGATGGGGGTATAAAGTACGCCCAACCTATAATATCGGATAATGACTCCATGAATGAAACCCTGAAGGCATGGTTTGAAAAGCCTTACCAGAGACCTTATATAGCTATCTCAGTAGATATTATGAGTACAGGGGTAGATATACCCTGTGTAAGATATATAGGTTTTGCTGCTCTTACGGAATCTGTTGGCAAGTATGTACAGATGCTTGGCAGGGGAACACGTTTAGACCCTAAAACGGGAAAATTCAGTTTTACTATTCTTGATTTTGTTGGTTTGTGTAAAAGAATGGAGGATAACGGCAAGGGCACACTAAAACCCAATAACAAAATTGTAAATCCTGATGAAAAGCGCAGCAGCGGGCCAAATACCGGAGTAAAGGGAAGTTACTATATAATAGATAACCCTGACCCATCGAGCCTGGTACAAAGGGTGGAAATTCATGGAGATTTAATAAAAATCATTGATAACATTCCTATCGCAGAGGCCAGGCGGATTTTTGAGGAAGAATTGAAGAAAACTGAAAATCCGGTTATAGTTGACCTGAAGGAAAAAGCTATGAAGGATGAATACCAGTCATCAGATAAAGAAATTGAGCAACTGAATGACTGGGTAGGGAAACCAGAAGTATATCTTGATGAAACTAACCTGCAAAAGATGTATGATTTCCCGGAAGGGTCTATCTGGGATTTTGTATTACATGTAATAGGCAAGAAGAAAATTCCTACGAGGAAAGAAAAAATTGAAATTGGGTATTTGTCCTACATAGGTACCTATCCTTTTTCAGATGACCAGATTATTATTCTCAAAAAACTGAAGGATGTTTTTGCTTCAAATATTGCTTTAAAGAAGGATATAGACATTGAAGATATTTTCAATATTCCAGTTTATGAAAATCTGATAGGTTCATATGAGGTAGTAAATAAAAAAATCAGCGGAAAATTACCAACTGTAATCAATGATATGAAGAACAATATCGGGGTTAATAAATTTCTGTATTAAATAACTCAATCCGCAAAATAGAAATCCAACACTTGAATGGTGCCAACGCCACTGAAGCATAATAGCTGCAATAGCGCCTGGACAACAATTTATTTATGTTCCCGTACTCCTGAAATCAGTGATTGGGAAACAATCAATGGTGAATGTGAATAATGGCTCAACTGCCCTCATCCAGCAGCTTTGGTGCCTTGAAAAAAAGAAAAATAATTGCGCAATGTGATGGAATTAATTTTATCAACGTTCCATTGTTTGAAATTGACAACTATTTTGGAAATTTTTTTTGTATCTTTGATATAAATAAAATGCCTTATGCTTGCGGTTGCAGGAACATATCAAAATGGTTATGTAAAACTTGATAAAGAGGTTTCATCAGAAAATCCTGTAAGAGTAATAATTACTTTTCTGGAGGACGTAGAACCCGTAAATAAGAAAAGAATGGAATTATCTGACTTTTCATTTGCTGAAAGCAGAAAAATTACAGAAGATTACAAAGGATCATTTAGTGATTCATTAATAGAAGAAAGACGGAGTGAACTATGAATATATTTTTAGATGCTTCTTCTTTATTTAAGCTTTACCATAAAGAGATTGGTTCAGAAATTATTGATCAGATTTTTATTGATAATAAAATATCTGGAATTTTCCTTTCTGAAATTGCTAAGGTGGAATTTGCCTCAACGGTATGGAAAAAAGTACGTGTTCAGGAAATTAGTGAATTACAAGCTAAAGCAAAAAATGAACTATTTGAAGCTGATTTTGCTAAATATACATTTATACAAATTGATAATAGTATTACCAATCAAGCACGGAACCTGATTACAAAATAAGGAAAACTAGGTTTACGTACATTAGACAGTATTCAACTTTCAACTTCAGTTTCTTTAAAAAACCGATGTAGTTTATTTATTACTACAGATAGATTGTTAAATAATTTTTTTGAACAGGAATCTTTGCCTGTAAATATTTCATAAAGAAATTTCAACATTGTATAACTGGTAGCCTATTTTTTAGAAGGAACATTTTGAAAAGACAGATGGTTTATTTACTGCTTGAACTTCACAACTTCCCAATTTTTACTTTTGTCATAAAATGAAAATCACCCTCGGGCATATAAGCAAGCGGTTTCAGCGGCACTGGATATTTAAGGACATTAATTATTCCTTCACCTCTGCGGTGGGCGCTTATGCGTTGTTAGGGCCGAATGGCTGCGGGAAATCAACCTTGCTGCGCATAATTTCCGGTATGCAGTCGCCCTCGCTGGGCAAAATTCATTTTTACAATGATAATGATGGTGAAATACCGGTTAATGAACTATTCAGCTACATAAGTTTCTGCGCACCCGGACAGGAACTGGTGGAAGAGCTTACTCTCCGCGAATTTTTTGATTTCCATTTTTCCTTTAAACGGCTACTGCCATCACTTACCATTGACCGTATCATTGAAATGACCGGATTGAAAGAAGCTGCTGATAAACCTATAGGGGATTATTCATCGGGTATGAAGCAACGGGTGAAACTGGCGCAGGCTATATTTTCAGATACTCCCATCCTGCTACTTGATGAGCCTTGCACCAACCTTGACCAGCAAGGCATGGAGCAATACCGCGAATGGATAGAACTATATGGCAAAGGCCGCCTGGTAATTGTAGCATCGAACGATGTAAGGGAATATTTCTTTTGCAGGGAGCACTTAACGATTGAGGACTATAAATGAGATTTTTCGGGAAGGTCAGCCTTTATCAGCAATAGATTTTCTGATTACGCTCCAGGCCTGTGGTTTTTCCGCAAACTGGGCCTTGGTTCTTCCCCAGGTATCTTTGAAAAATTCAGAAAATCGGTAGTGGTCGAGGTCAGCTTCGGAGTTCCAATGGCTATAGGTGAAAAATATATTTTCATGTACACTGTCCTGCCAAAGTTCTAAATGGGCGCAGCCGGGGAAATTCTTGATGGTTTGTTTACGGTCTTCAAAAAGATCCGTAAATTCCTTTATCCGGTCTTTCTGAAAAGTCATTTGTACGATTCGGATGATCATTCGAAAAATATTTTTATATCATTATGTTTGCCGCCGAGCCGGAGCCCAAGCAGGCTTGCCGCTTTACCACGGTTGATGCATATTTCCAGGTAGTCGTTGCTGTTGAACCGGCATAACTTATAACCGGGCCTCACATCATTATAATTAGTGCTTATATTGGTTATTTCTTCGGTTTCTGTGAACTGCAGGCGAAAGGGCCTTCCTTTCCCAAGCGAGGCTAATTGTGGCCGGGTGAAATTAATAACCACATTCTCGTAATTGTCAACATGGATTACTTCGCATTTTAAATAATTTGCATCCAGTACGGGCATATAATTGTTTGACGTCTCCTTTAAGTGGTATGGCTGCAAACCAATTTCTTCCGGTCTTTGTGTTTGGAGCAGGCGGATGATGCGCCCGGCCTCATGCAGCCAGTCATTAAATGTATCTGTAGCTTTTAATTCGAGACATAGCCACGCTTCTGGTTCCAGGCCAAGAGCTAAAGGTAACAGGCCATTATCGGAAGATAAAAAATACCAACCCTTGTATTCACTTAATATTAGGTTATGTGTGGTTTCGGAAAAAATATTAAACAATAAAACATGGCAAGTGCCGGCTGGGAAGTTTTTATAAGCGGAGGCAAGCAGGTATGCCGCCTGCCCGGTATTATATGGCTGCACTTCATGGCTGATGTCTGTTATGGGCAGATCGGGAGTATGCTGCATCAGTATGCCTTTAGCAATGGAAGCGGTGGCGTCCACAAGTCCAAAATCAGAAAGTAGTGCGATACAAGGCATGGCAATGCAAAAGGTTAAATTGGTAAAAGGTTAAAAGGGATAAAAAGTCATTCGCTATAGATTATGCACTTTGAGTTTTGGACTTTTAATTTCCAAAAGAACTATGTTCTATAAAACAGAAACCAGAGAATCCTGGTTGCAACAAATACCAGACAGCGCTGACTATATGCTAACTTGTTTACACTATATGTAATTTTTTTCGTGCCTTGACAAGATCATAACTTGATTGCACACGCAGCCAGTAACCGGCATCTACCCCGAAAACACGTTCCAGCTTAAGTGCTAACATAGCGCTTACATTTCT
The DNA here is from genome assembly GCA_903887005.1 of uncultured Bacteroidota bacterium. Classification (GTDB taxonomy): domain Bacteria; phylum Bacteroidota; class Bacteroidia; order Chitinophagales; family Chitinophagaceae; genus Nemorincola. The sequence continues at coordinate 6,797 of CAISOH010000453.1, forward strand.
TTTCTCACCGATCAATTCTGAAAGATGATGTGGCTTGATACCTAAATCGTGAGCCACATCCTGTTTTTTTAAATTCCGTGCCTCAATCTCCATTTCGATGAGATACCCCGGATGCAGCGGATGTTCTGAATTTATGATCTCTGTACCATCCCGGCCTATTACTTTATGGCTATTATCTGACATTTTTTCTTCGTTACTCTTATTCTATTAAGATGAATATAATTCAAAAATGATAATGCAAAATATATTCGTTTTGTTTGGCATCTGCGAATACGATTCGTTGCTTAAGAACCCAGGTCGTAAAAATCTTAGTGTAATTTCTGTTGAAGTATTTATTCATAATGTTTACTTAGCTCTAAAATAAGAACTTCAACTTGTCCGTTCTTAATTTCTTTAAAGATTATTCTGTATTGAATATTGACTCTAACAGAATAGCAACGCTGAATTCAAGCAGCAAATGCAACGTTATGTAAATTTAGCAATTTAATTGGTGAGGTAAAATTGTTCTTTTTTCTAGGCCTGTTGTTGAGCTTTTCTTGCACTTTATCTATCCTGTCCTGCGATATTGCGTTGAGGT